>JAUXII010000162.1 GCA_030621075.1 Lentimicrobiaceae bacterium | reverse complement strand
CCGCTGCGGACACATTTCATCGTTCCTTTAATCCGGCGGAATTTTACCCCATCGTTATCCATTATCTCTCTTGTAAGACGAAGGTTTACCTCTTTAAACTTTTCATCATCATGATAGTTAATAGCTGTTTTACCATCTACTACGATGGCTTTCAGGTTTTTGGAACCCATCACAGCACCTCCGCCGCCTCTTCCGTACTGCCGGTGCTTGTCAACACCAATGCAGGCGATCTTCGACAAATTCTCGCCTGCCGGGCCAATGGCAGCCACACGGGGGTTTTTTCCGGCATGGAGGCTCAGCAAAATGTCGCTGGTATCAAAAATGCCTTTCCCCCACAAATCATCCGCATCATTGATCTCAATTTTTTCATCAGTAAGATAAAGATAAACAGGCTTTTCGGCTTTACCGGAAATGACCACATAATCAAAACCGGCCCTTTTCAACGCAGGTCCGAAATTTCCACCACAATGGCTATCGAGAATAGAGTTTGTAAGGGGAGATTTTGTAACCAGGGTTGTACGGGCGCTTGTTTGAACTTTTGATCCTGTAAACGGGCCATTAGCAAATATCAAAGGGTTATCAGGTCCCAGGGGATCAGGATTTGGTGCTATTTTATCGAGAAGGGCAAAACCTAGGCCTTTTCCACCGATGTATTTATCTGTTAACTCGCTGTCGGTTTCGTTTATGTGAAACTCTTCTGTTGTTAAGTCGATGTAGAGGCATTTACCGGTGTAAGACATGAGAGTTGGTATTAGTTAACATTAGTTGTACATTTCTAACAGCTTCTATGAATCTCTAGCACATCCGTCAAGATCGAGAATCCTGTTTCAATCCTTCCGGCGCCGGGGCCTACGATGGTAACATCACCGAGCAGGTCAGTTGTAAATGTGAGTGCATTGGTAGCTCCCATTACGCCTGCCAAAGGATGTGACATTTCGATCATTTCGGGGGCTACGGAACCATGTACTGTTCCATCCTCCTTTTTTTCAATTGATCCGATCAATTTCCACCTTGAATTTTCTCTTTTAGCAAAATCAATATCTTCCGATTTAATTGCAGTAATACCCTGACAAGGAACATCACTTATGTTAAGCGAAGCACCCATTACAACATTGGCAAGAATGGTTACCTTACCCCTGGCGTCATACCCTTCTACATCGCCGGTTGGGTCTGCTTCGGCGTAGCCAAGTTCCTGAGCGGTATTTAGCGCTTCGTCATAATCCATTCCTTTCTCCATTTCTGAAAGGATGAAATTTGTAGTGCCATTTAATATACCTCTAATATTGGATATCTCGCATCCGGCGAGAGGCCCGTTAGTAAGGTTGATTATTGGTGTTCCGGCGACAACAGTTCCCTCAATCATAAATTTTACATTGTTGTCATCAGCCAGTTTCTTCATTTCGGGATATAATAAAGCTGCCGGCCCTTTATTACTGGTTATTACATGCTTTCCTGATTTTAATGCTTCCTTCACATGCTCAACAGCCGGGCCTCCGGTATTCAAATCAGTAAAGGTTAGCTCACAGATCATATCAGCATTGATCTTGCGGATAAAGGATAAGTTATCCCAATCAATCCTATCCTTTGAGAATTTCTTTTTGGCTTTGGCCTCTTCCAGCATCAGTGGTACGTCTAATCCTTCGGGGTTATAAACGGTTCCATTTACAAAATCAGCCACCCCGACAATATCATATTCAAAATTGTATTGTTTCTTCAAATAATCCGTTTTCCTGAGCAGTATCTCACAGAAACCTTGTCCAACTGTCCCAAATCCGATAATTGCTATTTTATGTATCATGATTTTATTGTATTAAATTGTAATTCGTAAGAATAATAAAAGTTACCGTTGCAGGGTTGCTGATGAGGCCCCTCCTGCGGAATACTCCGGTGAGGTAACGAAGTACTTCTTTCCGTCAAGAACAGATAATCCCCGGTCAATATCGGCAATGATATCATCAGGATGCTCACCTCCAACACAAAGCCTGATCAGGCTTGCAGGGATGTCAGCAGCTTTTCGTCCTTCCTCTCCTTGTTGAGAGTGCGTTGAAATAGCAGGGATAGTAGCAACTGATTTAACCCGCCCCAGGTCTGTTGCACGCCAGATCATATTAAATCCATCAAAAACATCCCTTGCTGCCTGTCCCCCTCCTTTAACTCTGAAAGACATCAGGTGGCCAAACCTGTTTACTTTTTTGCCATATTGTTCATCGAATTCAGAATCGACTAAAACAAGATATTTCTTAGCAAGTTCGTGTAAAGGATGAGATTCCAGTCCAAGATAATCAACTTGTTCAATATGCTTATGTTGTTCAAGGTAATTGGAAACTTTCATGGTGCTTTTGCTGAACTGGTCAACCTTTGATCTGATGGTTCTGAGGTCGTTAAGTGCAAGAATCGCATTCATGGGTGAGATATTCGGGCCATTATCCCTGTTTGGCAACAACTTGATATACATGCCAAAATCTGCTTTCATTGCATCATTATCGACATTTGAAGTGAGATTTTTTCTTGCTATTACAGCGCCGCCAATGCCAAAACCACTGGATGTAACTGTTTTAGATATTGATTGTATCACAATATCTGCCCCGTGCGCTATTGGCCGCATCAATACAGGTGTTGCTACGGTAGCATCAACAATCATGGGTATGCCATGGCTATGAGCAAGGTCAGCAACCTTTTCCAGGTCAAAGAAAGCCTGTCCCGGGTTGCTGGGCATCTCACCATAGAGAAACCGGGTATTCTCATCAATCTTTGAAGCCCATTCATCTAAATCATTCGAATTGATTATTTTTCTCCACTCTATATGCTTTTCCTGGTCTTTTCGTATACCAAACTGCTGAAATGTACCCCCATAAACCTGGCTGGTAGCAACAAAATTTATAGGTGCATCAGGTTTCTTTGGATCAACAACGAGGAAAGCATCAGCAGCGCTTGCTATCGCAGCCATACCTGAAGAAGTGGCACAGCAGGAAGTTTCAATATCAGATCCATACCCATCAAGAAGAGCGAGGGCGCCTTCAAGGTAATACATTGATGGGTTGCCTATCCTGGAGTAACACCAGGTGGGGATTTGATAGCCTAATGCAGCCTCCATTTCATTAGAATCCCTGTATGCCTGTGATGTGGACATATAAATGGGTTCAATAATCGATCCCTGGTTAAAATCCATCGCTTCCTGCATCGAATAAATTCCATGCACCGCAATGGTATCAAAACGGGATTTTTTCATTCTGTTAATATTCTCCTGATGCCATTTTGCAGACCGTTTGGCCGCCTCCACATAGTGGTTAATTCCTTTTGAGTTCATTGTATTTTTTTTTATCAGTTATTAAATATCAGATTCAAGGTTCTAGCGATCAATTAGCACTGGATGGTTATTGTCTGTTGACCGTTGAAATTCATCAAGCAAAAATAATAATATGAAACATATTTTAAAAGGAATATAATAATTAAAACAATAATTATATATATTTACAAAATATTATAACTGTTTTAGCGTTTTTTGTATCAATTAGTAAATAAATTCATCCATTATGCTTAAAAACTATCATATTGACACCCTTGACAAACGGATCCTATCATTGCTAACTGCTGATGCAAGGATTCCATTTCTTGAAATAGCGAGAAGATGCAGGGTTTCAGGAGCTGCCATACACCAGCGCATTCAAAAAATGAAAGAAGCAAAGGTAATTTCAGGTTCTCAATTCAATATTAGCCCGCTTGGGTTAGGCTACAACACCTGTGCATTTATCGGTATTCAAATCAACCTAACCACACAAAGTACGCATGAAGAAGTCTTTACAAAAATCATGCAAATAGATGAGATTGTTGAGTGCCATCATATCTCCGGTAAATATTCACTGTTTTTGAAAGTATTCACAAAAACAAACGAACATCTAAAAAAAATCATCATCGATAAAATTCAGTCCATTCCTGAAGTAACATTTACCGAAACGTTTATTTCCCTGGAAGAAGGGTTTGTGAGGCAGCTGCCGGTAGGCGGTTGACGGTAGGCG
>JAUXII010000270.1 GCA_030621075.1 Lentimicrobiaceae bacterium | reverse complement strand
CAGTCAGCAGTCGGCAGTAGGCAGTTGGCAGCGGAGCGACTTAACCTGCAGCTTGTAGCTTGTAGCATTTAATAACTATTATGGTTTATAACAAACATAAATACAACCCAATACTAGTTATCGGTGGAGGTATCAGTGGCATCACTGCTGCCGTTGAAGCTGCTGAAGTTGGTTTTGAGGTCATTCTGGTTGAAAAGCTTCCATACCTTGGCGGAAGGGTAGTAAAAATGAATCAGTATTTTCCAAAATTATGTCCTCCGACATGTGGATTGGAGATAAATTTCAGAAGGATAAAGCAAAATCCCCGAATTAAAGTCCTTACAAATGCTACTGTGAAAGAAATTAAGGGCATTAAAGGCGATTTTATCGTCACGCTGGAAACAGACCATAATTATGTAAATTATAACTGCACAGCCTGCGGGAAATGCATTGATATTTGCCCTGAATACCGTTTTGATGAGTTTAATTACGGCTTAGGGTCCACCAAAGCCATCTACCTTCCTCATGAAATGGCCTTCCCTTATAAATTCACTATTGATAAAGATGCATGTCGGGGAGAAAACTGCAAAAAATGCCAGGATGTTTGTGAATACCAGGCTATAGACTTTTCAATTAAACCATCTACAACACAAATTCATGTAGGTTCAATCATCATTACCACAGGATGGAAGCCCTATGAAGCCCGCCAGATCACAGAGCTGGGCTATGGGTTATTTGCTGATGTCACCACCAATGTCCTGTTTGAAAGGTTAGCAGCTCCAAATGGGCCGAATAACGGAATTCTGAAAAGGCCTTCAAACGGAGAGCCACCTGAAAAAATAGCTTTTGCTCAATGTGCCGGCTCCCGTGATGAAAATCACCTCCCCTATTGTTCAGGCGTATGTTGTTCTGCATCGTTGAAACAAGCTCTTTTTATCAGAGAACAATATCCTGATTGTGAGGTTACAATTTTTTATATAGATCTCAGGGTTTCAGGACGCAACGAAGACTTGTTATTAAAAGTTAAGCAGGATCGGGGCATCAAACTAATTAAAGGGAAGGTTGGGAGAGTAAAAGAAAATTCGGAAACAGACAAAGTTACAGTCGAAGCTGAAGATATTTTTTCAGGAATCAAGGTTGAAAAGGAAGTTGACTTACTTGTCCTGGCTACGGGCATTGTCCCTGAAAATATTTCAATAAACATGGTTGACAAAGACGAGCATGGTTTTGTTAACACCAATTCCATTGTTGAAGGCATCCATGTCGCCGGGTGTGCCCGAAAACCTTTTGACGTGGCATCAGCTGTAAAGGATGCTACCGGAGTAGCACTTAAGGCTATTCAGACGGTTAAAAATAATCAATGAGAAATGAGAAATGAAAAATTAGGAATTAGGAATTAGAATTAGGAATAAAGAATAACCAATAAGAAATTAGAAAGTGGGGAAGCAGACAGGAATATACATATGCTCAGGATGTGATATTGGCGAAAGCCTTGATCTTAAGGCTTTGGCAAATATTGCAATTAAGGAATATAGCGTACCTGTTTGTAAAGATCACCATTTCCTCTGTAGCGATGAAGCCATAAAAATAATACAAGAAGATATCGTAGAAAAATCAATTGATACCCTTGTTATCTGTGCCTGCTCACCAAGGGCGAAATCAGACACTTTTTCTTTTGGTAAAAACATTCAGGTTGAAAGGGTCAACCTCAGAGAACAGGTTGTATGGAGCCACCAACCAGGAGAAAAAGATACACAAATGCTAGCGGAGGATTATGTTAGGATGGGGATTGCAAAGACAGAAAAGACTTCTATCCCTAAGCCATATATCAACGATAACCTAAATGTCGATATTCTTGTAGTAGGTGGTGGTATCACGGGGATTACGGCAGCCATTGAAAGTGCAAAAGCCGGCTATAAGGTTATATTGGTGGAAAAAGAAAAAAAACTGGGTGGCTGGGCTGGTAAGTTATTCAAACAAGTTCCACTTTCCATACCTTATGATCAGTTGGAAGATCCTATCATTAACAAAAAAATAAATGAACTGGAAGGGATTGATTCCATCACCGTTTTTACTTCATCAGCAATAAATTCTATTTCAGGGGAACCGGGTTTGTTTACTGTTAATTTTTCAGCAAATAAAAGCCCTCAAACGCTTACCGTAGGGTCAATTATTAGTGCAACAGGATGGAAACCTTATGATGCCACTAAACTTACTGAGCTGGGATACAACAGCTTAGAAGACGTGATCACAGGTGTTGATCTTGAGGCACTTGCAAAAACAGGAAAGATCACAAGGCCATCTGACAATAAAGAGGTAAAGAGTGTGCTTTTTATTCAGTGCGCCGGGTCAAGGGATGAAAAGCATCTCCCCTATTGTTCCAATTTTTGTTGTATGACATCCCTCAAGCAAGCCCGGTATATCAGATCGCTCAATGAAGAAGCAAATGTTTACATCATTTACCAGGATATTCGCACACCCGGGCAGTATGAGCAATTTTATCAGCAGGTCCAACAAGATGAACGTATTTTTCTGACAAAAGGAACAATTAACGGTATTCATCAACACAACGGGCAAATCCTGGTCAATGTTCAAGATACATTATTGGGAGAAAAGATATCTATCGGTACTGATATGGTTGTTTTAGCAACAGGGATGACGCCAAATAACAGTGATGAGTTAAATTTATCGTACCGGCAAGGCAAGGGTTTACCGGTGCTAAAATATGATTTTCCGGATTCACACTTCATCTGTTTCCCTTATGAAACCAGACGGACAGGCATTTATGCCGCCGGTGCATTAAGAGCTCCGATGGATATAGCTGCAAGTATGGAGGATGCTACCAGAGCTGCTCTTAAAGCCATTCAATGTATTGAAAGTGCTAAGAGAGGTGAG
>JAUXII010000288.1 GCA_030621075.1 Lentimicrobiaceae bacterium | reverse complement strand
ATGCCATTTTGTCCAGGATAAAGCTCATAGTCATAACCTCCGGTCATAACGTCCATAAAGTAATCCTGTCCCCTCATTGGCGGGTCCCAGGGCTGGCTAATGGTTGCGCCAAGAAACATAATGGAGCCGCCGCCTTCTTTTTTAGCCCATGCTTCAGAAAAACATTCGCCTGTATGGAAATCTCCGTTGTTACATGCAACTGAAATAACGATTGGTAATTTTTCGCCATTTACCAGTGTTGCAACGTTTGAATTGCTAAATCCGGATGTCCCCCAGGAAGTAGGAGACCCATGACCTGTATAATTAATGACTGAAACACCTTCTTCAACAGCATTTTTTACCGCCGTCGAATTTGCTCCTGGATCATATACTGTTGTGAATTCATCATACGTAAATGGTTCCAGCTTATACTCAAAGATAACGTCGTTATGTTCATAATCAAGCTCATTATCATCTCCGGGCCCCTGATTAGAGGCTACAGCCAACGCATGACTATACCAGGTGGCTCCTGCTTCAGGGTTTTTTTCATAATTGATCACTTTTTCAACCTGAATAGTTACATCAGAAGGTGAATTTGCTGAAAATCGTCCGACACAAATATCAGCATAAACATCGCTTCCAACTACGCAACCTAATTGAGGATCCATTGGCGATGTACCAAGCGTTTCGGACTTAATATCTGCCCAGTCACCAATAAGCATTACATAAAGAATGTTATTGTTCTCATCGTATTTTTCCTGTACCAATGATTTTACCAGGGTTCCTGTGGCCACCACTTCTTTATACACCTTCAAGCCTTTTTGCATTTTCCATTCAATATAAGGGTCTATGGCTTCCGAATCCCTGTCGGTGCAAATTACGAGTATTTCTCCAAAATCGCCGATAGTCAGATCGTCTCTGTTATCTTCATAATTGATAAAAACTGAACGGTAAACTGAGCTCATTTCGTAAAGGATATTATCTGTTGTACCATTTGTGAGTTGGTTAATTACCGGTTGTGACTCGTTTTCAATCAACTGGACTTTTACATTATGATATACTCTTAAAATATTTTTTGCTGCATTGTATTGAAATGGATAAACAAACACACTTGTGCCCCGGATGTCTTTGATAATGAAAGGATCAGTGCTTTGAGCTACATCAGCCGGGTACCAGGCATCAACAATAGAGGTGGGATCAATCAGATAAGGTATCTGTGAAGGGTCCTGGTCTCTGTAAATAACACCCCGTGAAGGCAAAAGGGGATGTTCTAACTGGTAATCAGTATAATCTCCGCCTATAACATTTATTTCAAAATTTTTATTTGGAGAAAGCATAACTGTTGCATGTGCATATGCTAATTCAGCAAATCCCTTTTTTTCTGTATGAACGCTGCCGTCATAAAGGATTTTGTTGAATGTTACCCCGTCAATAATAACTTCAGCAAGCTGAAAATCGCCGATTTCATAATATAATTCTGAAGTAGCCTGACCTGTTTGCTGATAAGTCACATCAAATCCTTTGGAAGCAAAAAGTGTAATAGTTCCCAAAAGAACCAGGAAAGTAAAAGTAATTTTTTTCATGATCTATGTAGTTGATTGATAATGAAGAAATTAAGATTGATCTCAATGCTTAAATTACGATGATAAAGTAATTGAGACACAATAAAATAGTTTTGGTTGCCCCAAAAATACATCTTTTTTAATTAACTGCATGTTAATGGTTTGTTAAACATTAATTATTGAGTCTGCTCCGAAAAATCAAAAATTAAGGAAATGCCACGAAGACACTAAGACACCAAGATTCACAAAGAATAGGTATTCAAAACTTTAAGCTTAGTGGATCTTGGTGTCTTTGAGCCTTTGTGGCAAGAAATTGACTTTTCGGAGTGGACTCATTATCTGAAAATTAGAGAATAAGATCCACAGTAACTTTTGCAAGGGATAATTACTTTAACATAACCCTGGTCCCATCAGAGTATACCCTGAAAAAATGATTGTTTTCCACTAAAAGGCTTTGCTGTCTGAATCCAGGATGTTCAAACGGTATATCAATGGGGAAAACCCTGCCATCATACATGGGGTTAATAGTTTTTACATCTGTATGGCCGATAACCATATGGGAAACGTCATAAAACGAAAGAATTGCTTGAATTTCTTCTGATGTTGTTTCAGCCGGGATTCTACCATTTTGGAAGTAACCTCTGTACCAGAAGGGGCCGTATGTAAATAACAACAAATTAATAAGTGGTGCATTCTTTTCATCGTAATTCCCATATAAGTATCTCCTCATGCAATGATTAATCGAATCGATGGTTAGTTTGTTTTTATAAATATCTGGAGAAATTCCACCATGCACAAATAATATATCATTAATACGCATTATGGAATTTCTTGATCTGAGCCACTCCCCTATTACCGTCCTGGTTGTATATAACTGAGGATAGCTGATGTCAAAGTATCTGGAGAAAAAATCGTATTTTTTATTCTGGTACCTGAGGTCATCAGTAAGGTTCATCAACTCATGATTTCCAAGGATTAAATGAACCCCTCCTCCATCGGTGTATGCCTGTCGTTCCAGCTTGTAGATTAACCCTAACCATTCGGTAACCTGATCTCCACGATCAAATACGCCGCCTGTAAAGACCAAATGCCCCTCATCCCACTTCCAATTCAGATTACTATCAATTATC
>JAUXII010000170.1 GCA_030621075.1 Lentimicrobiaceae bacterium | reverse complement strand
GTCATCCAAACTTCATCCTCAACAGCAACGAAGAACCTTGTAGAAACAGGATCATTTATCATCAACGAATCGCCTTCATTAACAGGCTCAGGGGTAATATAGTTAAAAGGATAATTATTATTAAAACTTTCAACCACGATAGTATCATTGGCAGCATAGTCAATTTCAGGTACAAATAAAACCGAATCTCTGCTATTTGGATTATCAAAGCTCTCCCAAAGCGCAAAAGGTGTAATAAACCCATTCGGGTTAGAAAAAACCAACGTGTTTGTATTTGGAAGCGTTGGAAGAAAAACAGGTGAATAATCAATGCCTTCATTGTCAGATCTCAAAAGATTTGATCGGGTTCCGGATAGAATAAAGCACTCCGGGAATATCATTGAAATCTCGGAGTACCCACCAATATCACCCACAAAGAACTCGCCCAGCTGTGTGGCTGTCATAGTAGTATTACCTTGCTGATCAATGTACAATACACCATTACCATGTGTTCCTCCCATAATCCTTCCATCATTTGTGTAGGCAACAGAATAAAACATATCAACGTCATATTGCTTATTTATACTTCTAAATGAATTAAATCCATCATCTGTAACAAAAATCCCACCATCTGTTCCGATGTAAAAAACAGTAGGATCGTCCGGATCAAACTGATAAACATGATGGTAAGAATGAACATAAAGTGGAGAAAAGGAGAAAGAGGTAGACTTTTGCCCCCAATTGTAATAACCACTATCAGCTACTTTGGTACCTTCCCACAAATCCAATCCCCCGGCAAAAACATGATAGGGATCGTCAGGAGAAACGATCAAAGAACTGCTGTATTTTCCTTCCGTTCCCAGAACATCAAAAACTTCGGACCCTCCAGGGCCAATTAACGTCCATGAGCTTCCTTTATCTTCAGATAAATATATCCCCTCAAGCTGACCGAACTCAGCAGTTCTATCATCTTTTAAAGCATCATCCTTAACAGTAAGAGCATAAACGATATTAGGATCAGAAGGGGCTACGCTCATCACAAGGCGCAAAATATTGTTTTTGGGTAATTTTTCAGGGTTTATTGTGCTATCAGATGTAATAATCTCTTTAGTTGACTGGTTAACAAAATTAGTAGGATTACCATCTGTTGTAATATAGAACCAATCATTTACAGCGGCAACGATCATACCATCAGTGATTGAGACATCCGTAGAGGGCATATAAAGTGTATCCCCCTCAGTAGTTTTAGCAATTTTCCAGTTTGCTCCTCCATCGTCAGAGTACTTCAGTCCGCCATTTGTTGCAGCATATATCCAATCATTCGAGGGGTCAATAGCAATTTTATTAATGTATGCCCAATCAGATGAACTTCCTTCGCCAATTACAGGTAATGTAGAAGAAATCAATGTAAATGTTTCTCCATCAGTCGATTTAAACATGCCTCGTCCAATCAATCCTTCATATAATGAAATCCCATCTATGGCACCAGCAATAAAACTTTCACCTGTTCCGACATAAATAGTACCATTTGTAGCCTGGGCCATGCAGGAAACGTTTAATGTAAACTGCGAAACGTTTGTTTCATGCCATGTAAGACCCTTATTGGTTGTTTTCCAAATACCACCATTCACACTTCCTGCATATAAAGTACTATGGCTGGCATCTCTGTTATCAATGAGAAGAGACCTGGTTCTACTGCCAAAATTATCAGAACCCAATTCCTCCCAATTTAAACCTATGGCCCGGCCTGAAGAAGTATTAGCATGGTACAACGCCTGTTCTCTTGCCCGTAAAACATCCTCAGGATCAATTTGTCCTGTTACCTGGTTCCTCCTGAGCATAGAGAAATACTGTTGCGCCATCTTTACTTCCGTGCCCTTATCCGAATCATATTTACCGGAAAAACCAATTGGATCAATATCATTCCAGGATGTGGTTAATACGATCAAAGAAACACCAAACAGAATTGCAAATACATTAAAGAGTAATTTTCTATTTTTCATACGTATTTTATTTATTTAAATAGTATAGTTTTTTGTCTAATTAGAAGTGGCACAAGGTACATCTTTTTTTTAAATGCAAGCTAATGTGATAATTGAAATTTTTCAACAAATGTATGTTTATATTTATATTTTAACAAAAAAAAATAGTTTTTACATTTAATCATTTTCGATCAGTTTTCGGCAGGAACTTGTCAGTTATCGGTTAGTAGTTGGATATCAGCAATTAGCAATTTATTGAAACCTGATACATAGCAAGTGGTATAGATCTTATTTAATAAATGGACATGAAGCTGACTTATGAAGCTGATTCGAGCGAATATTTCAGGTAATCAAGCATCAAGGGAATTTCGTCCTCACCAATTTCATGTCCTGTAAGGTATTTCCGGTCGTCATTAAAACTTAGTAGAAACATGTCTAAATTATTATCTTTCTGTCTGATACTCAATTTATAGTTCTCAATTGCACCCATTCTATTCCCTATACACCACTCCACATGGCCAAGGTTTATGTAATCAAACTTAGTTGGATTTTCGTCCACAATTTTTAAATAAAGTCGATGAGCAATGTCAAACTTACCCATAATAAAGGAGGTCCATGCAATAAGCCGGGCTGCTTTGATACTATCTGGTGACAGGAACTCAACTTTGTAAAAATATTTCAACGCGTTTTCATAATCAGGTAAGGCAAGATAACAATGCCCAATTGAAGCCAATATAAAAATATTTTCAGGTTCAATGGTTAATGCGTCCTTGTAATATTTAATGGCTTTGTTATTCTCTGACAATTTACGATAACATAAAGCAATTTTTTTCAACAACCAGGTTCTATTGGTATCAAAAAGTTCAGCCTTGATGTAATATTCCAGTGCAGTTTCATACTTTCCAACACGTTGATTACAATAACCTATCTTTTCATAAATTTCATAACTGTTGTCGCCCCTTTTGTTAATCATTGAATATAACTCCAGCGCAAATCCGAAATCATTCTTTTCAAAATAAAACTCGGCCACATTACGCAGGATTGCCAGATCCTTAATAACGATATTGAAAAACCATGTGTTATAGATATCCAGCTTCATGCTAAAGATATCTATGAATTCATTTTTTAGGGGATGAAGTTTTGAGAAACGGTAAAAATCCTGAATATACTGGGTGAAAATGAATTTATCTTTTGAAGGTTTATTCAATATCTCATCTTCTGCTTTCATTTCATTAAGGCTCTCTATTTCAGCATTAAAGAAGTTCATCAACAGTCCTTTTTGAGCTTGAGGAATAAATTTTATATTAAAACAAAAAGAGTATTTGTCAGAATTACAAAGGAATGCAGAATTTGATATTCCTGTCATGATAATTTCGGGATCAATATTCTCCTTTTCATTCTCAAAAATATCGATCATAAGTTGATTTTCCTTATGAAAAGGCAGAAACCAGTTATGAATGACTTTAAAAAAGTCAAACTGTTTTAACATGGCAAATGCGCTCCAAAAAACATCAGATCCTTCCATTTGCATATGGGTAAATTCCTCCATTTTTTCGTAAAGGTCGGGGGTGTCTTTAAAAAAGTCCTCCCAATCTGGGTTCTTATCTTCCATGTAATCAGTTGACATGAGGTTATCCAGGTCGAGTTTATCTTCGAGGCGTGGTTTTATTTTCATCATTTCAGGAATGATCTCTTCCTGTAATTTCTTTGTAATCTTCTCAGTATCTTTTGAACGAAGAAGTTGAATAATGATCATTTCAACCAGTTTGGCCTGACCATCTTTTTTCATCATGATTTCAAGGCGAGCTTCAATTTCAGGATAAAGTGATAATCTGCTGTCGTGAATATACAAAGCGACCACAAGTCCTACCAATGCCCTGTGCCAGACCTGCTCCACCCCATCCTCGAAAAATCCAAAAAGAAGTTCAACTTTCCTTGGGTCAAAACATCTTATTAAACTCAGGGTTAATGCACTTACAATAATGCATTTTTCGTAC
>JAUXII010000279.1 GCA_030621075.1 Lentimicrobiaceae bacterium | reverse complement strand
GTGTAACACCTGACAGGCATGAAAAAATACAGAGCGATTGAAACTCTATAAATCAACAATTGTTTCAAAAAATTATATCTTTGTACAGTCTCTGGTATGATTGAGATTGTCATTTATTTTAGTTTTGATGGAATTTACTGCTAAACAAATTGCGGAATTATTGGGTGGCAAAGTTGAAGGAAACCCTGATGTCAGTGTTCATAACCTTTCTAAGATTGAAGAAGGAATGCCAGGCACATTATCTTTTCTGGCGAACCCAAAATACACCTCATATATTTATAACACACAAGCTTCAATTGTTCTTGTAAACAATGATTTCACTTCTGAACAAGCCCTTCACACAACATTAATCCGGGTGAAAGATGCTTATGGCGCTTTTGCCAAACTCTTAGAGAAATATTACGCGATTAAACAAGTTAAACCAGTAGTTTCTGAAAAAGCATCAATAGCTGATTCTGCTACTATTGGAGAGGATACCTATATTGGGCCCCTTGCCTTTGTTGGAGAAAATTCAACCATTGGAAGCCATGTAAAGATATATCCCCAGGTTTATATTGGCGATAATGTTCATGTAGGGAATAACACTGTTATTTATGCCGGGGTTAACATTTATTGCGATAGCAAAATTGGAAACTCGTGTATTATCCATTCCGGGGTTGTTATTGGTGCTGATGGTTTTGGTTTCGCTCCTCATGAAAGCAAACACTATAAAAAAATTATCCAGGTAGGAAATGTTGTTATTGAAGATGACGTTGAAATTGGGGCAAATACAACGATCGACAAGGCCACATTGGGATCGACTATTATTCGTAAAGGGGTCAAACTTGATAACCTGATACAGGTAGCCCATAATGTTGAGATTGGAGAAAACAGTGTTATTGCAGCTCAGACGGGTATTTCAGGGACTGTAAAAATAGGAAGCAACTGTCTTATTGGGGGCCAGGTAGGAATCGCCGGACATTTAACCATTGGAAACGATGTTAAAATTGCAGCTCAATCAGGTATAAGCAAAAATATAAAGGATGGCGAGATTATTATGGGTTCTCCTTCTTTTGCAATTGAAGAATATAAAAAAGCCTACGTTCATTTTAGGAATCTTGATAAACATGTCAAAAAATTAAATAAGATTGGGGCCTATATTAAAAAAAAAAAATGATTTTTGAGAATCAGGCACGCTAGCCGGGTATCATTTCACCACCCATCTTTATTTGCATAAAATCAAATATTTCATTACGTTTGTAGACAAATTATGACAGAAAAACAAAAAACCATAAAAGAGAACATCTCTGTTGCCGGAGTAGGCCTTCATACCGGAAAAAAAGTAACAATAAACTTCAAACCTGCTCCTGAAAACCATGGAATAAAATTCAAAAGAATTGACCTTCACCATGCTCCTGAAGTCGAAGCCCTTATTGATAATGTGGTTGACACTTCACGTGGTACGACTCTAGAAAAAAATGGTGCCCAGGTAATGACTATTGAGCATACCTTGGCTGCTGTTGCCGGTACTGATATTGATAATTTACTTATTGAGATTGACGGCCTTGAGCTCCCTATTCTGGATGGCAGTTCAAAATTTTATGTAGAGGCATTATTGAAGGCTGGAGTCATTGAGCAAGATGCAGAAAGAGAATATTTCGAATTAAAAACAAATTTATCATACACCGACCCTGACAATAAGGTGGAAATGCTGGCCATACCCTCCGATAGTTTTCGCCTTTCAGTAATGATTGACTATGATTCTGATATTCTGATCTCCCAACATGCATCACTCGATAATATTAATAATTTCAAAGATGAAATTGCTTGTTCCAGAACATTTGTATTCTTACATGAACTGGAATATCTTATCCAAAATGACTTGGTTAAAGGGGGTGATCTTAGCAATGCCATTGTATTTGTCGATAAGATCATTTCACAGGAAGAACTCGACCGGTTAGCAAAATTCTTTAACAGGCCTAAGGTGAAAGTTCTGAAAGAAGGGATCTTGAATAATATCGAACTTTTTCATCCGAATGAACCTGCACGTCATAAATTACTTGATATTATTGGCGACTTATCTCTTATTGGCACACGCATCAAGGGTCAAATAATTGCAAAACGACCGGGCCATTATTCTAACATTGAGTTTGCCAGGTTAATAAAAAGTCATATCAAAAAACAAATGCAACCAAATAGAGCGCCCTCTATTGATCTGAATAAACCACCCGTATATGACATAAACGATATTAAAAAATTTTTACCTCACCGTCCTCCTTTTTTACTTGTCGACAAGATAATGGAGATCAATGACACACAAGTAATCGCAGTGAAAAATGTTACCATGAATGAGCCTTTTTTTGTGGGGCATTTTCCAAATGAACCACTTATGCCAGGTGTTTTACAGGTAGAAGCAATGGCTCAGGCAGGTGGTATACTTGTACTTAGTAATGTTGATAATCCAAAGGAGTGGGATACTTACTTTCTCAAGATAGAAAATGCCAGGTTCAGGCATAAAGTTGTTCCCGGTGATACACTTGTTTTCAAGCTTGATATGATATTTCCCATTCGACGAGGGATTTGCCAGATGCATGGAGTGGCTTATGTTGGAGACAAAATAGTTACTGAAGCCGACCTAATGGCACAAATCGTTAAAAAAGAGAAATAAGATGACTCAACCCTTAGCATATGTTCATCCTCAGGCAAAAGTAGCCAATACTGTAGCTATTGAACCATTTGTAAATATTGAAAAAAACGTCACAATAGGTCATGGCACATGGGTGGG
>JAUXII010000128.1 GCA_030621075.1 Lentimicrobiaceae bacterium | reverse complement strand
GTTTTCACGTAGAGACGCACGGCCGTGCGTCTCTACAATCCGGACAATCCCAACAATCCAAACAATCCAACCAACCCCAATTTTATCGTAAACCAAAATCATTATCGTCGTTTATTGCCGGATACAAATCGGCGGTAACAACACAAATCAATAATTGGATTGATAATCATGATGAGACGCACGACCGTGCGTCTCTACCTGGCGTTATTAACGATCATGCATTACAAAAATACAATCGTAAAAACAAATTATGGCAACCCAATTACCACGACCATATTATCCGCAACAATGACGAATATTGGCCAATAAAAAATTACATTAAAAACAACCCAAAAAATTGGTCAGGTGATACATTTCACAAAACGTAAAAAACATCGTAAAAAACATCCGGTTTTTACGGAACGGCCGATTTTCATGGACGAACGATTCGCACGGGATGGATTTGGGCCGTTAATCTTCAGGCGTTCCCAAAAATTTCATCCAGAGCCATGGCAGGCTAAATCAGTATTTAGTATCCCACCATCATTTTCAAAGTCCTTACGGCATCGTCAGTTGTCAGTTTATAGATATACGGCCCTGGTTTCAATACTATTGTATTCAGGTTAATCTCGTACATGCCAGGCAGGAGCTTATTGTCAACAAGTACGGCGGCCCTGACACCGTTCATGTCAAAAAGCTCAAGCTTTACAGGTGTATCATGTGGAATGTAAAACTGTATGGTTGTGCTGCCAAGGCAAGGATTCGGAAAATTTTGATATAACCTGACATCAGAAGAATAATCAAAGTCATCCTCTATTCCCAAAAAGTAATCAAACTCATTAATATCCTCAACCGTTCCCTGATCATCAATATATAAGCTACGCAACACAAGGTTCATGTATCGGTTTCCAAAAATGATTCCATTTTTCGGCTCAAATGGCGCATTTGTTGGCAACATCACATACTCCTGACTCAGGATCATCAAGGTATCCTTTCCAATAAACGAAATATCCAGGTCAGCTACCTGCTTTGTCGTATCACAAACAAATTCATGTGCTGCAATGTGGTTCCATGTATTATATGGGTAATTAAGGTCGCCCACGAGCAGGTCAACCTGGGATATTTTGGTTTCAACAGTTTTTTTGACGAAGTGCTCAACCTTTATAGCCACCACTGTATTGCCCTCTTCGTCAACAGTAATTTCAGGAAGTTGAAGATGATTTATTGAGTCTGTCACCAACACAATGGGCGATGCATTACTCCATTGATCCTGAACAGGGTCCCAGGGAAGCAGCGACAATGTTTCATAACGATGAATTGCTGAGTCCTTTACAAAGGTGGTCCAGGCCAATGCTCCCAGTCCATTGTAAAAAGCCATGTCCAAATAATTGTAATAATGGTTATCTACCTGTGCACATAGTACAGTAGGTTGTGTCCACTCCGTTTCATTAAAGGAAGCAGTCATTATCTGCTTTTCCTGAGTATTTTCCAGGCTGTTATTCAGCCATACCATTACAGCCACATCCTCTTTTGGAGATG
Organism: Lentimicrobiaceae bacterium; assembly: GCA_030621075.1. Next base: position 3,259 of record JAUXII010000128.1, on the reverse strand, counting down.
CAATTTCCAGGGAGGTCTCGATACCTTCGATTTCTGCCACTATCGCAGGTTGAGATACTATCCATGTGTCATTCTGTTTTTCAAGCAGTACATACCAGATATCAGATTTATGCGTCTCTAAAACCACCACCTGCCAAACGATCAAAGCGCGGTTATCAGAAATTGGTATTACTTCAGGGTTTCCTTCAGTTCTGCCGGAAGTAATAGTAGCAGTATCATCATCAAGCATAGCGAGCTTTTGTACAGTACCATTTTCCAGGTCATAACATGTAAACCAGATATCCTGGGCCAGGACAAAATCTTTAATAACATCGGATGATTTTACCTCCAGAATGGATTCATTAGTATGACGTGTTTGTGTCCATGTTGTAATCAGTGTATTATTATTCACTATAGCAGAAGAAGGGTGATTTATCGCATGATTATTGTTTTCTAAAGTTATTTTTTCTGAAAACTTCCCTGTTGAATCATTGATAAATCTTGCGGCAGCGTTCCTTTCTCCATATGAGTTACCCCTTTCAACCCAAGTAAACATTTTATAGTTATCTGAGCAGATTATTGACTGCTCGGGATAGGCCATCGGCATCTTGGAATATCCGCTAACAGGAATGATTTCTTTGCTCAGTTCTGGCCAGGAAGAATTGGCAGAAATACTTTTTACAAAGAAATCATTTTTTTCCTGAGGGGGAAAACACTTCGACATATCGTCGCCCCAGAGCGTAGTTGAGTAAAACAATTTGGGGCCCCAGACTGTTTTTTCATACCAGCCCCATAATACCTTAATTACAAATTTTCCATATACTGAGAACCCGACCGACTTTATGAATCTTTTATTAAATTTGGGTATTGTCACATAAGAATGTCCAAAACCCATAGGAAGATAAAGGTCAACATCAAAATCCCCTTCAACAAGTCCGTCCAGAAATGTCATGCCAACCTCAAAGTCTACACCAAGTGTAAGTGATAAAAAATGATAGGAAGCGCTATTTTGATATGCCTGTGTATGGTTCGGGTTGGCATCTATATCAAGATCCCCTATCGAGCCCCATCTTCCTGAAGTTGTATCAATGGTTAGGTGTAACCTGGAAGAATAATCCAGCTCACCTGAAAATGAAATTCCAAATGTAGGAGCAAAAATCGGGTCCTCCACTTCAGAAACCAGGTTCAATAATTCATTTGCCTTTTCCTCAATTCCCTCACAGTCAAAAGAATACGATGCACCCCCTCCAAAGGAAAAATTCTGGCTGGCAAACAGGTCATTTTTATCATCCAGGTAATATGAATCTGTTTCGCTGGCATGAAAATCAAAAGATAAATTATCGGTAGCATCCGCTCCAAGATTAAGAACATTCTGTGAAAAAACGGGAGGTTCGTCCAATTTGAGTTTATAATCTTTTTTTGTATAACACAGGTAGACTTTAGATGAAGGTGCATCTATATGGCTACCGCTTCCGCCTAAAAACGGAACCCAGTCAGGAATAGTTAAGTCAACCTTAATATTACTGGCATTATCCTTTCCAAAGGTGGTTTTTATTGAAAAGGCGACACTGTCGGCATATTCATGAATATCCGAAAAATCATTGTCAGGAATAAAGTCAAACCACCGGGGCCTTGTTTTGTGGATGGGGATTTTGAAAGGCCCTTCAACTAAAGCCAGAAAGTTATGCGTGCCAAGATAATATTCAATCTTCATTAGAGTAACCGGCGGTGAAAGTTTTCCCATATCATAAGTAATATGCCAGGTAGTATTATTGATCTTCACTGCATCCACACTTACGATCTCATGGCCCTGCTCATCATAAAACTTACCCACTACCTTATTTAAGTCTGGCAAAATCTCTGTGGTAATTACAAATGTATTTTCCTGTTCCATTGTACCCGGGGCAATGGCCTGGTCAAAAGGCCCGAAATTACCTGTAACTTTGGGGGCTAACATCGGCCTGATCAATATCGGAATGGAAAACGCATTAGTTATATAGGTCTGTGCAGGAGGATGTGTAACATAACCCAATTGAATACTCAAATAACTACCCGTAAGTGCATCCCCCATATCTATATCAAAGGAGTGTTCAAAGTTGGTTTCAGTAAAAGCAAACACATCCTCAGATACAACCTGATGGTCGGGAGTAAGAAACAGATACTTGACGAAATTTTCAGCCCATAAGGGTTGCCCCTGTTTCGTATAATCAGTCATGAACTCAAAGATGTTGTTTAAAGCAGTACCTTCATTAAAATAACCAATTCCCCGGGTGAGATTATAATTAAACTGGTATCCTGGAACAGGATCTTTAATAATAAACTTACCGAGGGGGTAGTGGACGCCTTCCTCTGCTTTCCCCGGGTAAAAAACAGTACTGAAGAAAGTATAGGTACCAGGTTGCTTGCTAAGCAAATTATTTTCCCACACGGCATACGAAAGTGACTTATCCAGTGTCCATTTTTGAGAGCTACCTTTTAAACTGCCATGATTCTCTCCAATGGAATCATGTACTATGGTTCCGCTGCCTTCATCAAGCCTGTAAAACATAGCTACAAAATCTTTATCAGTCGCTGTAAACTGTGAATTCCTGGACATCAAACCTTCCCCCGGATTATCATCACTATTCTGATATATGCCTATTCGACACAACGAGCCCTGAAAATACTCAGCAATGGATTCCGGGTTGGGGGATTTGCGTTCGTTATTCCGGCCTATTATCCAGTATCCTTTATAATCTCTCAAAGTCAGGGGTTCATTCCAACTATCAACCACACAGCCATCAACACTCAAATCCGCATGTGATCCTGTAATCACTGCAGTTACTGAATGCCATTCGCCGTCATTATATTTATTAGATGCTGATAAGGTTATGGTTGAACGATCATCATTGTAAAAGATAAATCGCAATGAGCCATCATGCATCATTATGAGTTCACGGTCATGGTTTCCACTGGTAAGTCCATTCTGTGAATCAGTAAAGCCAATCAGCTTTCCTCCATTTTTTGTGTTCGTTTTAAACCAAAGGGTAAAGTAAAACCCATCAGGAGAATCCAGAATATTTGACGTTTCAATATAATTATCTGTTCCGTTTAAGGTAATGGAATACTGAAAAGGAATACTGTTTTCGGTGATGGTGACCGTATCGAAATATTCCCCGTCTTTCTCAAGGCCCAGAATGACTTTCTCCGTATTTTCCGGAAGGCCCGACACAACAATGTAATCGTAAAACCTGCCAATACTGTGACCGCTGTGGAAGTCGGATCGTAGCCATGTCGTTCT
>JAUXII010000139.1 GCA_030621075.1 Lentimicrobiaceae bacterium | reverse complement strand
AACACAGATTTTATCAGTGAGTATCTGTTAAATCCGTGTCATCTGTGTTCCATTTGTTTGTTATGTTAATGAATCTCAGCATAATAAACTAATGCGAAACTTTAGTTAATTAGAAATGTTTAATCAGAAATATTAATGAGAAGTAACCAATAACAAATAAGAAATGAGGAATAAGAGATCAGGAAGATGGTTTTGTTGTTCTGATTAGTGAACCTTCTCTTCCATTACCTGCAGCACCTCGTAGGTATCTGCATCATAAACAAAAGCTACGACCATACAATTTTCCGAAACCCATCCATCATCTAATATCATTTTATAAGAATTAATAAATTTAGAAGCAGATTCAACAACTTCCCCGGAAGAAGATATGGCTACCCCCCATGGAGAGTTAATATCGCCCCGTAACATATGCTCGTGTTCATAATCTTCAATAACAGGCGTTGGCCCTACCTCGCTGTCATCGTTCTTTTGAGGTGAGATTATGCCGCTCTCGGTCAAAACTACACACAACTTCAGGTTTTGAGATTTATCAACCAGAAATTCTGTTTGAACATGCGTACATAATTTTCTTTCTGTAGTATCGTAATCATTGATGATTTGGATATCCAGGTCGGGAGCTTTTGCCAGCTGTTCAATCACCCTTCCACTCCATGCACCAGGAGACAGAATATTAGAAGTAGAAATGTATCCTGTTCTGTCGACCATCCCATTTGGATTGCCAATTGCACTAATTCCAAAAAAGTCATCCCATATTGTACCGGCCTCAGTACGGTAATCAGCAGGAAATTCATTACCGGCAGGTCCGGCAAAATACCCGGCATGGACAGCAATAACAACTAATTGTTCACCGTGGGCTTCAAGTAAATCATGAGCGAGAACAGCTGCAACGGGACAATTTTTACAGGTATGCCCTGTATAGTCTTCCAACAACACCCGCTTCACAGGATTATGATTATGTAAGAATTCAGGAACCGGGCACTCAGTTGTGTCAACAGCACCACCAACCTTTTTCAGGTAGGGTTCTTCAATCTTATCACAAGAGGTAAAAAAAATCAGGTTAAGTGAAAAAATAAAAACAATTATTTGGAAGTATCTCATCATACGATTATTTATTCTGAAATAATTAAAAACTACTTGAGAGTGTTAACGTCAATCCATTGGAAGCAGGGACATTTCGACAAACACCACCTACACAAAGTATTCCCTCACGCTGACGGCCATAGCTCAAAGCCAGGCGACTGGATCCTTTATTAAATCCACATGCAACATTGTAAAAATGAAATCGCTTGTCAGGATCAGGGTTTCCAAAATTATATTGATCAAATACTGCAAAAAACCATTTAGGAGCAATATTATACTCCAGTAAGACCATGGCCCAATCGCCATCGTCTTGTTTCGTTGTAAGGTATTGTAACTCCATTCTCAATGAATGTTTTGGCTTAATCCTATAGGACATATCAGCAACGATTGTATTTGCATACACATCAGGATCACCCGTGTGTCCTTCTATCACAGCTATATTATACATCTGATACAGATAGAAAAAAACAGCTTTAAACTTTTTACTAAACTTATGGGTTATTACAAGGTTAAATTCATCATAATATTTCTCATCACCAATACCGAACAGGGTTGAATTATAACCAAGCGTCCCACTTTCTCCTATTGGTATTGTATCGTTTATGGCTGTACGACTGATATCCGAAGTAGTGGAATACAAAACATTAATGGTTGTTCCATATTTACCACCCAATTTGGTTTTCTTAGGAATCGTGTAAGTTACCTCGCCGTGAAAACCAACTTCCCCATTTGGTTGGGTGGCATAAGGATACGTAGAAGCAAGGCCATACGAATGTTGATCAGTTAAAGGGGGAAGAAAATTGATATCCAGGGCACTGCTTGTCTCTGTCCTTTTGGATTTAAAACTTTCATTATCGATATACTTGGCATTGAACGATATACCAAGTCCCTTTCTTGAATAAGAAGCATTTAAAAGAATTGATTGTCCGTTCTTATAAATATAATCATTAACGGCTGACGGGTCGTTAAATTTATAGGCATACTCGCCTGAAAAGTTTATCCCACCATTAATTAAATTAAACCGCATAGCCCATGTGCCAACATTTAATGGAAGAACAAGTTTATGTGTTGCATCAATCATAATATCTTCATCAGGCTGGTATTTGCTAACAAAGCTACCACCCACCGAAAGCCTCGTTTTCTTCTCGCTCAGGCTGGAAATAATATCATTAATTGAAAAATCACCATCAATCCCTCTGACTGTGCCCGGGCCTTTATTCCAAAAATAACGCTGTTTACCAATCACTCCTTTTAACAATATCCCCTCAGTAGGGGCATAAACAACTCTAAACCCATCAATGGAATTATCATAGCCCAAATTCCATTCCTCATAACTCCTGAGTACCAAGCCATTACCAAATTGCTCGTAGAAGTTACCGGCAGTTAATTCAAAATTATCTTTTTTAAAAGAAACAAAACGGTATGGTATACCCTGTCCTTTATACCTCGGATCAAAACCAAGAATCGGATTTAAATATCCTTCATAGCGGATACCGGCAGTAAGTGGTCCGTTTGAATACAATACATTCAAAAAGCCATTCATTAACATCTTTTCCTCAATTTCAGGAGCGCCGATAGCGGTATCATTCCTGTAAAATTGAGCATCCATCTGGAAGTTACCATGAACTTCTCCTCCGCCTATAAAATTCTGACTTTCCCCCATTAATGAAATCAATAATAAAGAGATCAGAATCAATCCGGTTGCATTAAAATTACCCAATCTTTTCAATGGAATTAAATTTAAGGGGTTAAAATATTGTTTCTAACTATTCGTGACCGGAGATATCCTCACCGGCTTTAACTTTTCGAATCAGTTCTATCAATTCTTCTTCTGATCCTTCAGAAAAAGAAAGATGTTGCCAAACGATCTCTCCATCACCGTTAAGCAGGAAAGTATGCGGAATCATGTTGACATTCATGGCCCTTTTAAAATCGCCATTAGCGTCAAGATAAACTTCGTAATCCCAGCCTTTACCATTTACGGCAGGCAATACACGAGATGATGAACGGGCATCATCAATAGAAATAGCAATTAGTTTTACGCCGGTTTCATCCTGCCACTCCTCATAAACATCCGCAATTGTGGTCAGTTCATTAATACAAGGTTTGCACCAAAGAGCCCAGAAACTAATAATAATCGGATTCCCGTCATTGCTGATATCTGCTGTATTGAAATTCCTTCCATCAACGGATTTTATCATTACGGATGGGAGTTTCCGGTGTTTTTTTTCTCCTTCCTGAGCGAAGATGAAGGCAGATACAGTAATTAATATTGTAACTAAAAAAAGTTTTTTCATACGTTAGATAATTTAAGCTAAAATTTTTTCACCCTGTGCCTTTCAGGTGCCGCAAAAATAACATAAATAACAGAGCTTCATGGTTTACAAAAAATAATAAAGTGGAATTTACGTAATATAAACTTCCAGGATCCTTGATCCCTTTTTGGGGAAAAGTTGAACCTCTGTAAGCTCGGCCGGAATGAGCAGGGATTCTCCTGTTCTCAAGCCAATAATCCCACCAGGATACTTAATATCAATATCTCCATCAGGGCAAATATAGATGACAAAAGAATCAAGCTCACTATAGTCTTTTGCGAGAGGCTTATTGAAATCAAGCAGGTTGGTGTTAAAATAAGGGCTCTCAACCAATTGAACTGTTTGGTCTATTTTTTTATCATAGTTGGTTTTATAATCCTTATAGAAATTAAAGTCGATGGCATCGAGGGCCATGGCTGTATGCAGCTCCCTGGATTTGCCTTTATCATTAACCCTGTCCCAGTCATATATACGGTAAGTTATATCTGATGTTTGTTGGATCTCAGTGAGCAAAATACCCGGACCCAGTGCATGTACCCTTCCCGAAGGAATATAAAACACATCTCCTGCCTGTACTTTCTCAATATTCAGTATATTCTTTAATGTCTTATTCTTCAGATGTTCCAGGTATTTTTCCTGATCCATCTTTTTATTAAAACCGCTGATCAGTTCAGCATCTTTTTCTGCTTTGATGATATACCACATCTCGGTTTTCCCAGAGCCTTGATGTCGTCTGTTTGCCAATTCATCATCCGGATGGACCTGAATGGAAAGGTAATCGTTGGCATCGATAAATTTTATTAGAATCGGGAATTCATTTCCATATTTCTGGAACACATCACCTCCGACGAGGTCGTCCATATAAATTTCTACTAATTCATTCAACTCATTACCAGCGAGGAACCCATTTACCACAACAGATTGATTGGCTTTAACGCCCGAGAGGGCCCATACTTCGCCACAGTTGGGTAACGGAGCGAAATCCAGGTCGAGAACAGTTTTAATTCGATCGCCGCCCCATATTTTATCAAAAAAAATAGGTTTGAATTTCAGAGGG
>JAUXII010000169.1 GCA_030621075.1 Lentimicrobiaceae bacterium | reverse complement strand
TCTTGGCTAAGTGTTCCAATTTCAAAAACCGGGTTTTCAATCATTACATTTTCGTTGTTTGTTTCCAGGTAACTCATACAGTTGGGTGCATCACAATGTTCGGTGTTTGACGTGGTGATGTATATATCGGCCATCTCTCCCGGGTCGAGACAACCATTACCGTTTCCAGCGAAGGAATCATCAATAGAAAGATGCCCAACTTCAATAACAGGAGCATAAATATTGAAAGAGAAAGCGGAATTCCAGGTTTCATTACCATCTGTAACAGCAAGAGCGAACTGTACTTTATGCTGATCAGGTATCAACTCATTTACAACAACGATGAAAGCACCATCTTCCGTAGAGGTATTTCCACTGGCGATATCAGGCCAACCCTGCCAATTATCTGTAATGGTAATATTCTCATCATCGGAAGTAAGAACTGCGGTAACATTTGTTGCATCGCTGTTGCCTACATTTTCCAGTGTTATATTAAGCAACAACTCTTCACCGAAATCTGCCTGACCATTATTATTACCCAGCGCATCATCAATTTGATACTCGTTGAGAAGTACATAGGGGCCGTCAGGTGAGGCTACTGTTACAGTTCCGATAAATGGATAAAAATTTTGTCCGGTAACAACAACATCAGCTGTTCCGGGTACGGTAATCGGATCGAGGGTTACGTTGGCCAGCCCTGTTTCATCAGCTATTGCGGCGCCATACAAAACACCATCTTTTGAAATGGCAACATAAGCATATGGTTCAGCATTAACAGTAAAACTTGTTGTGGCAAGAGGCATCAGTGCGTCATAATTTGCAATCATTTCAGCTGGTACACCGAGGTAGGTCATAACAGATGGGTCACCCATCACGCAATAGATATCCCAATAATACTGGGCGCTGGAAGGGGAGCCTTCTGTAACTGCCAGGTTTCCGGAATAAATTATCTGATACTGAGTAATATACCAGTCATCCTCAGGCTCTCCATGATCGTGAAAAGCACAATCATAAGCCCCCAGGGTCGTCTCTTCGTAAGCGGGTGGATCTTCGGTAATGGCGCCAACTCCTACCCCCCAATAGTAATCAGGATCCCACATCGTGCTGTTAGAACCGCCAATATAACCTACTGCACCTTTATTTTCAGCCCTGAGCAATGCTTCACCAAAACACTCTTGCGAATCAAATGCATTTGAAGAGCAGCAATTGCCAATTAGCAGGCCGTACTTATCCTGATTTTGCAATCCAGGTATATCCGAAGTTGTAAAAGACGGATTGCCCCAACCGCTCGGACCACAGTGAGCCGTATAATTACCGAAGCCGACTCCATCACTGACATTTTGAATGATGTTGGCTGAATTGCCTCCCGACTCAGGATAGAGATACGTATGAGAAGTTATCCCATGGGCCTCATTAAAATAATTTTCTGTTCCGTAATTAATCTGGCCATTGCCCCAATCGTGGCCATGACCTGAATCCATTCCGGCTACCATCACTACTTCTGCAAGGTATGAAGGATCAGGCATTGTATATTGTTCGTATTGAAGGGTTTTATCAATTTGTGGTTGAAGTTGAGATGTATTTTGAGCTGAAAACCGGCCAAAATAGATCTCCGGGAAATAATCACCGGTAAACTCGCAGTAATTTAAATCAGATGCAGCGTTGCTGGCATCCCAGGCAGGTATCTGGGCAACATCACCGACAAAAAGAACGAAAGAAGGGGCAGGGTCCTCGATGGTCCCTGCATTATAAAGAGCCTGGATATAAGCTTTGATAGAATAAGTTGAACTTCCCACCTGTGGGTCGTCGGTATAGCCTTCGATTACAGTAAATCCTTTTTTTGTCTTCCACTCTACGAATGGTTGGAGTCGTTCCTCGAACATCGGGTCAGATATAATGACATATTTAACAGGATATTTCGTTATTGTATCTCTTGAATCCACCGGTTTATAATTCAACAGCTGGTTGTAAGAAGCTTCAAAAAAAGGAGAGGAGCTGATTCGTTTCAATTCTTTGGTTTGTTCAATCGCTGCATCATCAAAATAAATAGCAACTTCTATATTATCATAAACCCTGATTTTATGAGAAACAGGATTGTATTCGAAAGGTGAAATATTCAATCTGGCTACCCTGACACCTCTCATATAACCCAATACATCAACAGAAGCCAGCTCTTGTTTCCAGAATGCATCCTGGTTATAGGTTGCTTTATTGAGTTCAAAAGGAGGAGGTATGTCATCACTTTTAGGATAGGGAGGCTGAGCAGGAATAACCGGATACATCAAACCAAAATCGGAAAGGTTGTATTCACGCATCTCATAGTCAATAATCTCAACTCTAGGAACCGCATCAACGGGGATCTCAATTAATTTCATCTGCACAGGCAGTTTCGGATTTCCGATATCATAAGTAAACGAAAACCCTTCGACCCTCAATTCCACAAAGTCACCCTGCTCTGTTTTTACATTTATCCAATTGAAATCGCTAACATGTTGGATAACACGAAATTCGGTATATGTGTTTTGTTTGGTGGTGAGCGTGTTATCTCCACCTTCCGATAAAATAACCTGGTCAGCAGAAACAAGGCCTGAGATAAAAAATAAAACAGTTAAAATAACAGCGCTTATCCGACCTGATAGTAATGATAAAGATCTCATAATGAATGTTTTAAGTTGAAAAAGACGTAAAATTTTCTGATAGCTCACAAAAGTAAAGATTTTAGATATATAAATAGATAGTTTTGGATTAATTTATAGCGGGTTAAAATAAAAATGTTAATGATATTTTAAGCAACGACCACCCGGTGCAGTCAAAGCAACGACCCAGTGCCGTCAAAGCAACGACCCGGTGCAGTCAGGTGTTTCACCTGACTGTTTTTAATATAATTAGACGATTTTCGATTTAAAAATCGTCACATCGCCAATTAACATCGAAAATCGCCCAATTGACAATTGACAATCGCCTAATCTACTACCCCCCCTGTTTATGGAAAGCTACACTCGTAATACATTGGGATTACATGAATAGTGTTCTTTTAATTTTATATCTTTATGGTTTTTATATTTGATATATGAAACTATCAAAAGAAAAAATACTGGCAGGATTCTATAATGAGGATGATGCGGTTTTTGACTATATATACATCTAAATACTGGATTGTTAATATGTATCAATTAATCGGATTAAAGCGTATAACAACTATGATTAACCTCAATTATAAATTTTTTACCATGCGAAATTTATTTTTTTTACTTGCCTTGTCATTTTGCCTGCCTGCATTTGCTCAATTGCGATTTGACTATCCAATAACAGATTTAGAACCGGCTGAACTTATTGTTACCTATTCGTTGGAATATCAACAGGATTCGTTGAACCCGAACTTTATCAGGCAGGATGATATGTTGCTTTTTTTGGGCCAAAATATCAGCAAGTTTATCAGCAATGATTTATACAATTTTGATAGTCTAATGAGACGAATATCCACTCCTGCCGAATTTCAGGAATTTTTATTAGATCGGCAGAGGCCGTTTCCCAAGTTTGGATATAGAATTTACAAAAACTATCCAAAAGGAAAACTAACTTGTACAGAACACATCCCTTCAAGCACATTCAAATACGAGGAAAGCCTTGATCTGTTTAATTGGCAATTAAGAGGGGATACCGCTACTATAGGTGGTTACCAGGCACAAAAGGCCACAACCGATTTTGGTGGCAGAAGCTGGATTGCCTGGTTTAGCCCTGAACTTCCCTACAACGATGGGCCCTATAAATTCAATGGACTGCCCGGTTTGATTGTAAAGATACACGACACCCGCAGCCACTATGTATTTGAATTAGTATCCATTGAAAAACCCGGATATGAGTTGATGATTGATATTGTAGAGAAGGAGTACATCGAAACCACCAAACAAGACTTTTTCCGTGCGAAAGATGGCTTTCGTGACGATATTATCAGCAGGGCCAAAGAGGTAGGCCTTAGCAGCGAGGCACA
>JAUXII010000114.1 GCA_030621075.1 Lentimicrobiaceae bacterium | reverse complement strand
CCAATGTTACATTCATCAGGTAGAAGCCGTTGTTCAGACTGCCGTCCAGATTTACCGGCTCACCTACGTAAACAGCCTGGTTAAACACCTGTTGTCCGGCGAGGGAATAAATGGTCATTTGATAGGTCAGCCCTGTAGCCAGGCCTTCAACCATAACCGGGCCCTGGCCGGTGTAAGGATTCTGGAAATTCATAATGATGCTTCCGGGCTGATCATACGGATTGTCAATACCGGTTAGTATATTCTTGTAATCAATTACCAATGTCATCAAACGGAAGTTTACCCAGTCCTCCAGGAAGAAACACCAGCGAAGTGTCAGACGTTCGGTAAGGGTGTTTGTTTCGTCGAAAGTAAACTGGTCCAGCCACCTGCCTTGCCATTGCTCCAGGAAGTGGTTCCACTTCTCAAACAGCATCTCGTCAAGATTGCCGGCATCATCATAAGTAAACGTTCTCCGGAACCAGTCACCCCAATCGTCCAGCATCCACAACCAGTGCTGAATAAGCCTTTCCGTCACATCGCCGGCATCGTTATAAGTAATGAGAATTTTTTTGGAATTGGCCCAATCCTCTATAAAGAATATCCAGTGCTGAATAATGATGTCATTTACCTGGCCATTGGTATCAACATTGTAAAGGGCCCTGTGCCGTTTCGTCCATTCGTTATTGAAACAAAACCACTTTTTGGTCACTCTTTCGGTTAAGTAGCCCAAATCGTTATAAGAAAACTCATTCAACAAAAAATTAATCCACTCTTCTTCGAAAGGTTTCCAAAAGCTACTGGTATCGGCAATTAGCAAGTCATCATCATCATAAACCAATTCCCTGCTCTTTTTATTGACCCATGTTTCTAAATCGAAATGCCATTTCTGAAGGAGGACATCCGTCAACAGCCCTGCATCTGAATAGGTAAATTGTTTAAAAAAGAAGTTGAACCATGTTTGTGTTGGGTTGTGCCACACCTGTATGGTTTTACTAATAAGGTTGTCATCGTTGTCATAAACAAGGTCTTTATAAATCCCGTTGAACCAATCCTCTTCCATTGGGTTCCAGTGTTGAAACAGAACAGAAACAAGCAGTTCGTCATCGTTATATGTTTTTACTTTGCGATGCGTTTGGAACCATTCTTCTGTTTCATAATGCCATCTGTAGTAAATAATTGTATCTGTCGACTGGGTCCTGGTATTTCCCTGGTAATAGCTTTGATCGCTTTTCATTTCAAACTCATCTTCCAGGATTTCGTTATCCAGTTCATGCTCTTCGGCTGTCAGTTCTGCCTGAACTGCCTCGGAAAGGTTTTCGAAAATAATTTGCTGAGCGTTCAAAACCCAGACTGCAGTTAGCATAAAGCTAAGAAGTAAAATCTTTTTCATTTTTTTATGGTGTTTAATTATTAATGATTTTAATATTAGATGGCCTCTTTAGGAAAAGGTTTAAAAGTAAGAAACTTTTACCATGTTCAAGGATGAGATATCTCCTTTAACAAATTTATTTTTTGTATTTTTACACCTCATCTTATGAAATGTCATATTTAAAAAAAAGAATCTCATGAAGAAAACAATGCTATTACTTTTATTGGCAGGTTTGATGATTTCTATTGTTAATCCTGTCAGTGCTCAGATGGGAGAGAAGAAAAAGAGGACTCATTTCTTTCAGGTTGGATATAATAACTCCTCTCTGAAAAGCTCCGGTAACAATTTCGGGAATTCCAAAGGATCTTTTTATATATCTTTATATAAGGAGGTGAAGGTGATACCCATTATTCGTTTCGGTTCAGGGCTGGAATATGTTAAAAATGGTTCATATATTAGTGATGAGAGCAAGCTGAAATATTTTGCTGACGGGGAAATTCTGCCTACAGACGATTATGTTTACCTTAATTACCTGACTATCCCATTGCATCTTACTGCTAAACTTGGGCCTTTTGCCGGTTTGGTTGGTGTTAGTGGTTCTTACCGTGTTGATGCCAGATTAATAAACGATGAGGAGAACAGGAAGCTCAATAATAAAAGTTATTTTAACCGCTGGGATGCAGGGGCTTATGTTGGAGCACGTGTAACGATTATCTTTGTTGGTATCGAAGTGAGGTATACCTTGGGGCTGGTGAATGTTCTGGACAATTATAAAAATCAAAATCTGCAAATAGGATTGTATGTTGCCTTGTAATTTTTTGTTGATATAAATTAATAAAAACCAATTCCTTTTCTGAAAAAAACCTGATCTTTGTGGTAGCAAATAACAGATCAAAACATTCATCATTTAACACTTGCTATCATGAAGAAAATATTCCTTATTACCCTTATCCTTTCTTTTTCACAGCTTTTATTCGCAGACGGATTAGAGACTTTTGTCAACTTTCCTGAAACAGGAGGCACATATGCAGATGGCACTTTCATCGGGCAGGACGGGTCAGTATGGGCTTATTGGCAATGCCGTGGAGACATGCTCATCACTGATGAAACCCCTTGTTTAGGGAAAAACAGAATACCTGTATCAGAAGTATCATCGGGGGTGATAGCCGATGGCATTGCCTCTTTTAACTTTGACTATATGCAGGCATTTTCTACAAATGTTGAACTGGATATATACATCAATGATGTTTGGATGGCCACCGTTACATCCAATAATGAAGAAGGCATCGTTAAAAACTCGGGAGATATAGTTGTAAACATTCCCGGCGATTTTACCATAAAATTCATCCAGGCAAATACCTCAGCCGGACAAGTCAGCGTTGATAATATCTCCTGGCTTAGCTATGGTGGGAGTGCTGATCCTGAACCCAGTAACTACCCAACAAACTTTTCGTCTACTACGTATGGGATAAATATCGAAATAAACTGGACAGATGCCATAGGCACTCAATTACCATTGGGATACCTGATTAAAGCAAGCGATCAGAACAATATCACACTGCCGGTTGATGGTGTTCCTGTTGCCGACGACACAAACCTGTCAGATGGCGAAGGAGTAAAGAATATTACCTACGGTACTGAAACATATACTTTTACAAATCTTAATCCAACAACAACTTATTATTTTAAAATATTTCCTTATACAAATACCGGGACGTTGATTGACTATAAAAATGACGGCACACCACCTTTTGACAGCACCACAACGCGTTCTATTATTAACACCGAAGATTTTGAAGACGGAACATTTGGTAGTTGGACCACTTTTAATGTGGCAAGTGATAAAGATTGGGCTGTTGTTGATTTTGGAGGCGCCCTGAACAGCACCTATTTTGCACAAATGAATGGCTATAATGAGAATGAGCTTAGTAATGACTGGCTTATCTCACCTTCCCTGGATTTTAACAATTTCAGTATGGAGATGATGGTTTTTTATACTACATGGAAATATGGAACCACCGGTGACGAGCTGATGTTAAAGTTTTCAACTGATTACGTCAGTGGTGATCCCACCCTTGCCACCTGGACAGAAATCACCTTCAGCAAACCTGCAGAGCAGGACATATGGGAGCCATCGGGCTACCTGGACCTCTCCCCTATTTCCGGATCAAATGTGCATATTGCTTTTCAATACCTGAGCAGTGGCAACCCGCGCCGTTGGGGTGTTGACCAGGTTGAAATAACAGGAGATGTATCAGGGTTTATTCCACCTGATATCGTTATCACTGAGATAATGTATAACCCTCCTGAAAGTGGTACTGACTCACTTGAATTTATTGAGATTTACAATAATGGAGCCAGTTCGGTTAATTTAGATGGTTATTATTTCTCTCAAGGTATTGAGTTTGAATTTCCTGATGTTGACCTGGATCCTGGAAACTTTATAGTAATATCAAAAGACCTGATGGCATTTTTAGGCACTTTCGGGTATCCTTCTTATGAATGGACCAGTGGTAGCCTTAGCAATGATGGTGAATTGATTGAACTTAAAGACACGCTTGATTTTACTGTTGACATGGTTTTATACGATAATGAACAACCATGGGATACACTTGCCAATGGGTATGGGCCGTCGTTAACGCTTTGTGATCCTAACAGCAATAATTTTCTCCCCGCAAACTGGACGGCTTCTACTGAATTTGCTGCCGTTAATGGGGCTGGTGATACGATATGGGCTTCGCCCTACGCCGGATGCGCATCGGCCTTACCGAGATTAGTGATCACCGAAATAATGTATAACCCACCGGAGGAGGGTACAGACAGCCTTGAATTTATTGAGCTTTTCAATAATGACATTGACCCAATTGACCTTACAGGGTACTATTTTTCGTCAGGCGTAACCTTCACCTTCCCTACTCTTACGTTAGCTCCCGCGGAATATGTTGTAGTTGCCTTAAAGGCAGAAGCCATGCAGCAAACATTCGGACTATCCACACTGGAATGGACAGAGGGTGGTTTAAGCAACAGCGGGGAGTTAATCGAGCTAAGAAACAGTGAAGATCTGGTAATTGACTTTGTAGAATATGATGACCTTCTACCCTGGGACACGCTGGCAGATGGTTACGGGCCGTCGCTAACGCTGTGTAACCCATTCGAGAACAATTCCTTACCTGAAAGCTGGACAGCCTCAACAGAGGTGGCGGCTATTAATAGTGCAGGTGATACTATTTTTGCCACACCCGGGGCAGGATGTGGTGAAATTGCTCCAACAGCCGACTTTGTAGCAAACCATACAACTATTGAAGTGGGGCAAGGAGTTAACTTTACTGATCTTTCCACAGGTGAACCAACTACCTGGCAATGGTCGTTTCCCGGAGGAACTCCTGAAACTTCGGAAGAGCAACATCCGGAAAATATTATTTATGAAGAACAGGGAATTTTTGATGTCATTCTTACAGTTAGTAATCTTTATGGAGAGGATACCGAGTTCAAAAGTGAATATATTACGGTTATTTCCTCCGGAACACCTCCTGAAGCTGATTTCTCAGCCTCAGCAACAACCATACTTTCCGGAACAGGTATTGATTTCTTTGACCTATCGACCGGTAATCCGGAACCGGATTCCTGGCAATGGTCTTTCCCCGGTGGAACGCCTGATACATCAAACGAACAAAATCCGGCAAACATTATTTATTATACTGCCGGTGTTTATGAAGTCGGAGGCCAAGCGTCTTAGGAA
>JAUXII010000155.1 GCA_030621075.1 Lentimicrobiaceae bacterium | reverse complement strand
GTTCCTGAGCCTCCTGCTAGAATAATTCCCTTCATAATTATAAATTTTGTATTTCAATTTTTGCCTGCCTACTGCAGGAAAGTATTTCTAATTTTTAATTTCTTATTTCGCATATCGTTATTCGTAAATCGTATATCGTATATCTTTTTACGCTGAACCCCGAGTATCGGGCTCTTCAATTTCCAACTCTGAGAGCTCAATATCTTCTTCTTCGTCAAGTAATATTATTAATGGTTCTTTAAATGATTTAGTCGTAACCCGTCTGTCAAGTGATAAGAGCAGCGATGGTAGCACCAGTAAATTTGAAAGAACCGCTATTAATAAAGTAAATGAAATTAAAAAACCCATTGCTTTGGTGCCTCCAAAAGTAGATAATGTGAAAATAGCAAATCCAAGAAACAGAACAATGGAGGAATATATCATGCTAAACCCGGTTTCTTTAAGCGCAGAAATTACAGATAATTTAATATTCCAGTTATTCGTTTAGAGTTCCATCCTATACCTTGATAGAAAATGAATTGTGTTATCGACGGAAATACCTAAAGCAATACTAAAGATAAGTATTGTTGAGGGTTTAATACTTATTATAAGAAACCCCATTAAAGCAGCTGTCAGTATCTGTGGTAAAAGATTTGTGATGATTGAAACACCAACCATTTGAAAAGAAGTAAACAAAAGGGCCATTAAAATCCCGATAACTATTATAGCCAGGATCAGACTGATAAGAAGGCTTCTAACCAAATATTCCGTTCCCTTTAGGAACACAACACTCGTGCCGGTTATTTCAACATCAAAGCGATTTGGTGGGAAGATATCGTCAATTATTGGCTTTAAATCCTGTTTAATCCGTTTTATCTCCTTCGTCCCGACATTTGCAACCTGGACTGTAATTCGTGTAACCCGGAGGTTGGTGTCGATGAATGAGTTTAGAATAGTTTTTTCCCCACTCCCCATATTGGGAACGTACGAAAGGATAAAGTTTTTTTCCTGACTATTTGGCAGACTGTAATAAGAACTTTTATTATTATAAAAGGCCTGTTTTGCAAACTTCACAACATCGGCTATCGAAAGCGGTTTGGAAAACTCAGGGTACTTACGTAAGGAATCTTGTAATTGATTTATTTTTCGGATGGTTGAAAGCCGGAAAGCACCTTTATGCTTGCGGGTGTCAATAGAGATTTCAAAAGGCAGTATGCCATTAAATTCATTTTCAAAAAACATCAGGTCTTTATATAATGGATCAGAATGTGAAATATCATCAACGAGGTTTCCCGTTGTCTTTAGTTGAAAAATTCCCGCGGTCCCAACGAGTAGAATAGCCAATGTTGTAAGATAGATTGCGTTTCTTTTATTTTGAACAAGGAAAATGATTTTGTCGAGCAACTTTAAAGTAAGACGATTATCAAGGTATCGAATGTGCTTTTCTTTAGGTGGATTTAAATAGCTGTAGAAGATTGGAATAAGAAAAAGAGTTAAGAAAAAGACAATCATTATGCTTATAGAAGCAACAATACCGAATTCAATCAATGCCTGGTTTCGGGTAACAATAAAGGCAGCAAATCCTGTGGCAGTGGTAAGGTTTGTCAGAAAGGTAGCATTTCCAACCCTTTGAACCACCCTGGAGAGTGCTTTTATCTTATTTCCATGACTTCGGAATTCATGATGGAATTTATTCAAAAGGAAAATGCAGTTTTCAACACCGATGATGATAACGAGAGGGGGGATAATTCCGGTTAACAGGGTGATTTTATATCCGAGGAGGACTAATATCCCCATACTCCAGACTATACTTATTGTAACAATAAACATGGGAAACAATACAGCCTTAACAGAGCGGAAGAAAATGAATAACGCTACTGAGGCTATTAGCATTGCCAGCAAAATAAAAAGCTTTAATTCGGTCTGAACTTTTTTAAGTGTTACTGTTCGAATATATGGTAACCCCGAGTAGTAAAAATTTATATCATACTGTTTGCTGAATTTTTCGGTACAGGCCTTAATTTTATTGACCAGGGAAATTCTTTTTTTGTTATTTAATTTATCATGAGAAAGAGTGATCGCCATTATATTAGCGTTCGAGCTTTTATTGTATAGCAGGTTATCGTAAAAAGGATAGGAATATATTTCTTTAATCAGGCTGTCAAGCTCATGTTGTGTTTGCGGTTTTTTATTTACAATAGGTTGAAAATCAAACTTCCTGGAAGAGTCATTCTTTGCAAGCTTATATAAATTAGCAAAAGATACGATTTCCTGTACGCCATCAATATTTTTTAAAGTACCGATCAGGTCATACCAGGCATTAAACTCAACCAGGTTGTAAATTTTTTCATCCTTCATGCCAATAAAGAAAATACTGCCATCTTCGCCAAATGTTTTTTTAAATTGCTGATACCGAATTAATGTAGAATCGGATGCGGGGAGCATACTTGAAAAATTATAAGAGATTTCCAGGTTCATTGCCTTATAACCTAACAATAAGGTTACCAGTAAAATTCCAATCAAGTTCCACACTCGATTTCTTAAAATGAATCTTACCAGGTATGTCCACATAATAATGTTTATTGACCTATATTGATTTGAATAAAAAAGGGATTGAAAATCCCTTAAAAAGAGCTCAAATTTAATACTTTAATTGAAATTAAGAAGTATTGTATTCGATAGGAGTTATAAAAAAGTATATTTTTGCAAAAAAAATGAAATATATTCCAGTATGAAGAAAGAAAATAAATTGTTTGAAGGAAAAACGTTGGCCATCTTATCAGGCGGAGGTGACACCCCCGCAATTAATTCCAGTATTGAAAGCATTCGAAACAGGGCTTCATTGTTGGGATATAAAGTTTATGGAGTAAGGTATGGTTGGAAAGGCTTACTAGGTGACGGAGATATTGTTGATCTTTCAAATCAGCCTTACAATGGTTGGTATGGCGGCACTGCCCTGCGTTCAAGCCGGACAAACCCGTTCCCTTCAAAGAAGAATTCTGAAAACAGGGTTCCCCAGATATTAAATAACCTTGATAAGTACCACATTGATGTTCTTGTAACTATTGGTGGAGATGATACCAATGGTGCTGCAAAAAGACTGTATGAAACGGAAGGTATACCAGTAATAGGATTTCCCAAAACAATTGATAATGATCTTCGCACCGGGACTATGCATCATTATGAAGGGAAGGAGATTGAAGCGGTATTGTGCCCTGGATTCCCATCGGCTGCCAGAGCTGTTACGGAATTTGCTGCTCGTATTAAAACAACAGCAGAATCGCATTCAAGAATTATCGTTCTGGAGGTTATGGGACGTGATGCCGGGTGGCTTACAGGATCAGCTATTTATGGAGGTGCCGACATGTTTCTTGTTCCCGAGTTTGAGATCACAAAGGAACGAAAGGAGTTTTTTCTGGAAACAGTCAGGGAAGCCTACATGAAATCACCTAAGAGAACATTGATCATTGCTGTTTCTGAGGGCGTAAGATGGTACGATGATGATAAAGGTAAAGTTGATGTGGTGTATGCAAGCTCAGAGGTTGATGAGTATGGCCATCCACGTTTTGGCGGGATAAGTGGAATAATAGCTTCTGAGATACATAACAAGCTGGGAATAGATGCCAGAGCTCAGATTACGGGATATTATGCCAGATCGGGTGAATGCCGGAGGTATGATCGCCGGTTAACCACAACGCTCGCCGATAAAGTAGTTGACCTGTTATTAAGAGAAGAATATGGGCAAATGCCTGTTCTTAATAAAATAGTACCGTATGATGAATTGGAAGAGTTTAATACCTCTTCTATTGATATGGGCAAGATAGGTAATATGCCACTCCCGGACGAATATTATGATATAAATAAATTCAACTTTTCAGGAGCGTATGTTGATTTTCTGTCTAATATTCTTAAGTACCCAAGGTATATAAATTTTAATTATGATTTTCCAGTTGTAATTCCAGCGAGATGATATCGGTTCTATATTATTTTTCATTGAGAAATTGGCAAGTTGTAATTTCGAATTAAATTAAATTTTTTTGAAGATTGAAAATCAGGGAGTTAATTAATCTTTATGCCCTTGATGGCA
>JAUXII010000003.1 GCA_030621075.1 Lentimicrobiaceae bacterium | reverse complement strand
TTACTGCAAAAAAAAATGGAAAAAGATAGGGTAATGTTGGAGTTAACAGGTTTTTTGGTAAAAAGTAAGAAATGGATAGAGCAATAATTCCAAAGATCAGAGAAAAGGCAAATAAGCGGGATAAGAAATTAAGATAAGCAGATTTCATTTGACAGTTATTTATTTTTGAGAAAGTCTTTGATTACATAATAAATAGAAAGGGCGACTGCCCCTAAAGAGAGGATGAGGGTGAAGATTGGAAATTTAATCTTCAGCCAGGCGTCCAGCTTAATGCCTGCATATACTCCGGCAAGGATAATGAGAAGCATCTGGAAGGCAATGCTTGAGTACTTTGCATAACTATTAAGCGATTTTTTCCTTGAGTTTTGGTCCGTCATACTCAGTTTGGATCTTTTCGGTTTTGTATCCGGTATTATCCATATTACATGTACCTGTAAATTTGGCACCTGGTTCAATCGCTAGTTTATTGGTAGTAATATCTCCATGAATTTTTGCTGAAGCTTTAAGAGTAAGCAACTCAGAGATTGTAATCTGTGCTTTGGCCTCTCCTGATATTTCAGCATTTTTGCAAATAATCTCTCCTTCAACACGGCCTGTTTCTCCAACAATAATTTTGCCTTTTGAATGGATGGATCCAACCAACGACCCATCGATGCGGATGTCACCATTCGATTTAATGTCACCTTTGATGGTAGTGCCGGCACCCAACAGATTAATGGATGGGGCATCGGGTATATTATTTTTTGCCATAATTAAAATTGTATTAGGATGAGCGCTGATCAGATTATGTTAATCTGCAAAGGTAATAAAAAACACAAAGGATTATTCAGTGCCGGAAAGATAATTTTTTGTAAAAAACCTCTGGTATTGATCCGCATCTTTATTCTGGTAAAAGGTTTTGTAATTATCGCCCGACAACACAAAATGCTGATAATCGAGTGGGTGTATGTTTGAAAAAACGTAGTCGCTGTTTTTTATTCCCGAATAATAAGCCAGGGCATTCTCCTTATTTTTGAAGCTGCTCACTGTTATCATCTGACGGCTATTATCCAGGAGAACACTACTTATTGTCAGGTTATCAAGTTTATGGTATTTCATGTGGTAGTCAGAGATCTTAACCTTGGTTGCATTTACATTTACTTGCAATGCATTTACGATCAAAATATAAAAATGAATAATATCCGGCTCGTAAATATAAGGTGAGGTCTCTTCAATTTGCTCCTCCCCGGAAGTTACAATAGTCCCGTCTTCTAATATTTGTTCAGGTATATCAGGAGATCCATATAAGTGGGTTAAGATGTTTTGAGCTAATGGGGTTACCTCATGAGAAGGGTACCGGGTAATAATGTCCTGTAACCCAAAGACCAGTGAATCAGTTCCATCGGTTTTCCCCTTAGCCAACGTCCTCAGGTATTCAAATTTCGGAATCAGATTTTTATCTTCAGCATAGCTGGAAATAGCTTCATCTGTATATATTTTAACCATTAAATATTGCTCATTCATATAGGCCTGGTATGTTTCTTCATAAAGTGAGGCAGCCTTATTTTTTTGTGCCAGCAATACAAGATTATAATCGGGATCGATAATAATTTTGGCATAATCACTATCCGGATATTCCCTCACCATGAGGTTTTTGATATATTCAAGCTGTTCCTCATTGTTTTGCTGTTGATATATTTTATACAGGTGATAATATGATTCCAGCACATATTCATTATCCGGGAAACGATCAATAAATTCATCAAATGTTTTAACCGCGTTTGGATAATCATAAATTCCTTCTTTATAGATATAGCCTGTTTTATATAATGCTTCTGCGAGCATGGCGTCGGAAGCCTCCATCAGTTCAGGTGTCATCGGCAGATTTTGGAGATAATATTCAGGTTTCATCGGGTCGGAAATAAAACTTTTTGTGCTGTCTGATTTCATAGTGTCAACTTCTACAATTTCATCCTCATAACCATACGATATCATTTGTTTGTTCTTTATTCTCCACAAATCTTCAAGCTTCCTGTTTCCCCATTTTTTAATAAATTCGGTATACCCATAACTAAGCGTTGATGGGTTATAGAAATACCATTTTCCGCCGGAAAGGCGTTGGACATTTTGTTTTGTCTGGAAGCTTTGTGATGTCATGGCCAGATTTTGCTGGCGTAATATCTCTTCTTGTTTTTTCTTTTTTTCTTCCTCTTTATAGGCTGCTATAAATTCCTGGATGATTGCGTTTCTCTCTTTTTCTGACATCCTGGCAAGGTCTTGCAAACTGTCCTGCTCATGAATGATAAGAATATTTGTTACCAGATCAGTCAGTGTTTCGGTTTTGCTTGCAATGGCTTCGTAATCAGGGAAGTCGCTGGGGAGAAACATCATTGAACTATCATAATATACCTGTGCAAAGATATAATCGGGGTATGAATAATATAAATCGGCAAGTTTTAGTGCAGAAATGGCTTTTTGGTAGTTGTTCGTAAGACTGGTACTCACCGAGATTTTGTAATAATGAATAGCCAGTGTGTCGTTACCCTCTCGAATGGCTATTTCAGCCAATGCATAATAAATCTGGTCCTGGTATTCTATGTTTTTTTCATCTTTAAGCATCTTCTCCAGTTTCTTGATCACAAGTTTACTGTTACCCGTTGAAACATCATACGATTGCGCCAGGTTTATTTTGGCATTGAATGACATCTCATAAGGAGGATTATGTTTTATTACCTTCGTATAATATTCAGTAGCAGCTTCATAATCTTTGTTTAACTGATATATCTGTCCGAGGATAAATTCCATTCTGGTTAGGAGAAGCTTATTCTGATTATCGCTCAATGCATTTTCGAGCGGTATAATTGCCTGATTGTATAAATTCTGTTTGATATAAAAGTCTGCATAAACAGCTGATAACCTGGCTTCTGCATTTCTCGAAACAGGCTCTTTCAGGATTTTGCTTTGAACCAGGTCTAACAATGATTGTGCTTTATCCCACTCTTCCAGTTGAATATACGTGTCGGCCAGCCATATCATAGCATCATATTTAATGGGATCATCCTGGAATCGTTTGATCATATAATCAAACGTTCGTTTGGCCATATTGTATTCATGCTTATAAAAATAGGCCGTACCGATAAGTAAATAACTATCGTCGATCCATCTCACGTATTCTTTATCATTAAAATACATTGAGTGACGCTGGATGACCAGGGTGGCTTTCTCAATGGCTCTGTCCATATATGGATTAAGAGACATGCTATTCTCTTTGGTTCCATAATTGAACACCGGCAGCACAAACGTGTAATTTTCCTGAGCAAGGGTTAACAACTCCAGTTCACCTTCTTTTAGGCTTTCTTTCCCATTCCAGTAAGCATTATAATGAGCAGTCAGGTTGTGATACACCCTCCGGGAAAATGTATTCTTTTTGGTTGAACACGACCAGAAAAAGGTTAACAATAAAACGATTATTGTTAACAGAATAGATGAATATGATTTATTAAAACTCAAATGCTGTGTAAAATAACGTAATTGATCGTATTTCAGTTAAAAAAAATGAGGTATACAATGCTAACCCTATAACTCTTAAAATGCAAAAATATTTTATTTTTCTTAATGCAGTATAATAATATCTAAAGTATTGGGTAATTGACCGGATAATATAGCCTTATCATGACACTTTTTACGATATTTGCAAAAAAATTATTTCCCGATGGCTGTTGAAGGTAAGAAAAAAAATAAAAAATGGTTTTTTAAATTAAGGAGTAAGTACCGGTTGATTATCATGAATGAAGAGACTTATGAAAAAAGGATCTCATTCAAAATCACCAGGCTCAATGTGTTTATTGTTATGGCTACAACTGCCATTATACTTATTATCTTAACAACATACCTCATCGCATTTACATCATTGCGCGAATTTATTCCGGGGTATATGGATGTAGACCTGCCCCGAAAAGTATATGAACTTCGGTTGAAAGCTGACTCTATTGAAAGAGAGTTTATCAGAAAAGACCTATATATTCAAAATTTTAAAAATATCATTAGCGGGAAGGAAATCGTTGATAAAACAGAGCAATACCCCGATCCATCATTTAATTATGATACTATAAGGCTCATTAGGTCGAAAGAGGATTCTTTGCTTCGGGCTGAAATGGAAAGCATGGATCAATATGACCTGAAATTTTATGAGAGTAATATTTACCTCACAAATGAAACCTTAGGTGCCAATTTATTATTTTTCTCCCCTTTAACCGGGATCATTACCAATGAATTTAACCCGGGCATCAACCATTACGGAGTAGATATTGTTTCTGACCGGAATGAAGCCATTAAGGCTACCCTTGATGGAATAGTGGTTTTAACAGGATGGACATTGGAAACAGGCTATGTTATTGTTTTACAGCACCGGGACGATATTATTTCTATTTATAAGCATAATGCTGTCTTGTTGAAAAAAACAGGAAACTTTGTCAGAGCCGGCGAACCAATTTCTATCATTGGTGAATCAGGGGAACTGTCGACCGGGCCCCATCTTCATTTTGAATTGTGGAACAATGGAAATCCTGTCAACCCCAGGGATTATATTATTTTTTAATAATGATAATAAGAAAAAAGATAGCCATATTAGGCTCAACGGGCTCAATTGGACGCCAGGCATTAGATGTTGTAAGAAAGCATAGCACTGATTTTTTGATCGAATGTATTACTGCTCAGTCGAATTATAAACTTCTTATTGAACAAGCAGTAGAGTTTAAGCCCAATGCTGTTGTTATTGCAGATGCCAGGTTTTACGAAAAGGTTCGAAATGCACTTGACCGGCTTGATATAAAAGTATTTGCCGGCGATGAATCTATTCTTCAGGTGTTGGAGATGGATAGCATTGATTTAGTGCTTATTGCTATTGTTGGTTTTGCCGGCTTAAAACCAACCTTGAAGGCAATAGAGTGCGGGAAACAAATTGCTCTTGCAAACAAAGAGGCACTTGTTGTTGCTGGAGAGATAGTTATGGAAAAGGCAAAAATCAATGGGGTGGATATTTTGCCGGTCGACTCAGAACATTCAGCTATTTTTCAGTGCCTGGTAGGCGAGGCCTGGAATCCCATTGAAAAGATATATCTTACGGCCTCGGGTGGGCCATTTAGGGGCTGGGATGTTAACCAGCTAAAGAGAGTTACCCCCAAAGAGGCATTGGCTCATCCCACCTGGGAAATGGGAAAAAAAATTACAATTGATTCAGCTACGCTGATGAATAAAGGATTGGAGGTTATTGAGGCAAAATGGTTGTTTGACCTTGATCCGGAACAAATTAAGGTTATTACACACCCTCAGTCGATAATCCATTCCATTGTTCAGTTTGAAGACGGGTCGATGAAAGCCCAAATGGGTATGCCGGATATGAAATTGCCAATTCAGTATGCTTTTTCTTTTCCTTTTAGAATAAAATCTGATTATCCTCGTTTTCAGTTTGCAAACTTCCCGGCATTAACTTTTGAAAAACCGGAGTTAAAAAAATTTCGTAATCTTGCATTGGCGTTTGATGCGCTTAAAAAAGGGGGGAATATACCTTGTATTTTAAATGCTGCCAATGAGGTTGTAGTCGATGCTTTTTTGGAAAACAGGATTGGTTTTTTTGATATGCCTGATATCATTTTGGATTGCATGCAGACGATACCGTTTATATCAAAACCAGGGTTGGATGATCTTTTTAAGACTGATTTTTTAACCAGGGAAAGAGCCGTCAACCTTTTAAAGAAATAATTTCAGCTGCTCTTATAAGGGCATTAATATTAATATTTGAGAAAAACAGAAAATGGAGATTTTGGTAAAAATAGTACAGCTTTTATTGAGTTTATCGATACTTGTTATTTTTCATGAGTTTGGGCATTTTATTGCTGCCAGGATCTTTAAAGTGCGGGTTGAGAAGTTCTATCTTTTTTTTAATCCCTGGTTCTCAATTTTTAAATATAAGCATAGAGAAACAGAATATGGATTGGGATGGTTGCCGCTGGGAGGTTATGTGAAGATATCCGGGATGATTGACGAGTCGATGGATAAAGAACAATTAAAGAAAGCCCCTCAACCATGGGAGTTCCGGTCTAAACCGGCGTGGCAAAGATTGATCATCATGCTTGGAGGTGTTACAGTTAATGTACTCCTTGCAGTAATGATTTATATTGTTATGTTGATGACCTGGGGAGAAGAATACCTGCCAACGGGGGAAGCTAATAAATATGGCATTTTTTGCGAATCGCCTGCCCGGGAGATGGGCTTAATGAATGGCGATAAAATACTATCCGTTGACAATCATGAAGTGCATGATTTTTTGAAGATCACACCATATATTGTGCTTGAACAGGCCAGAACTATTCAGGTTATTCGCGAAGGTAAGGTTATAGATGTTAATATTCCTGAAAGCTTTATTAGTGTACTTATTAAACAGAAAGAACCAATTATCTGGCCCAGAATTCCTTTTGAAGTCGGTGATTTTACAAAAGAGTCAGCAGGCAAACAAGCAGGCCTTGAGATAGGCGACAGGATCATAGGGATTAACGACAAAGAGCTCCCTTTTTTCAGAGAATTTAGAGACGAAATTCAGAATTACAAGAATGAGGAGATTGTTTTACATATTGTTCGAAACACCGATACCAATCAAATGGTTGTAAATATTCCGGAGTCGGGCTTAATCGGAATTTACCCCAAAAAGTTGAATACCTATTTTGAGTTTTACAAAAAAGAGTATAACCTGATTACTTCCTTGCCGGCGGGAGCCCGAAAAGCATACCTTAGTGTTGGAAATTACCTGAAATCTCTAAAATTATTATTTTCACAAGAAAAAGCGTATGAATCTGTTGGCGGATTCATTACGATTGGTAATATTTTTCCGGCAGAGTGGCACTGGCAATCATTCTGGGGGTTGACAGCTTTTTTATCCATTATGCTGGCTATTTTGAATGTACTTCCGATACCGGCCCTGGATGGCGGACATGTTATGTTTCTCTTTTATGAGATCATTACACGAAAAAAACCCAGTGATAAGTTTCTGGAATATGCACAAATAGTTGGAATGATCCTCTTGTTTGCATTGCTTATTTTTGCCAATGGGAATGATATCATTAAACTGTTTAATAAATAACCAGCCTGCTATTTTATTCGTTTAGGGATTTAAAGCCATTGCCGATAATTTCATTTGCATTGATTACCGTAAGAAATGCCTCCGGGTCAACGTGATGCATGAAATCTTGCAGCATAACCTTAAGGATTAATGAATTATAAAAAAGCGGCGAAAATAATAAATTTTAGAAAAATGAGTGGAATTATATAAATTAAATATAACTTTTTTGTAATTATTACGTACTACAATTGATTTAAATGAGTTATCTTTTTAGGAAAAGCATAACGATTTGATACTATTTGATATAATTCTATTAATTTTGTTTTATTAACCAGATAGATTATGAGAATTTTATTTGATGGTATGTTTTGGTAATTATTGAAAAAAAAATATTAATTTAGCAACCTTAAAAAAAGCTGGAAGACTTAGGTAATAGAATATATGTTAAAGAAGCTCATTGCTGGGATCGCATTATTTTTTTTTCTTTCATTAACATTGCTGGCTCAGCAGGAACCCCTTTTTAGTCAATATATGTTTAGCAAGTTGTATTATAACCCGGGGTACGCCGGAACAAGTAATGCTATCTGTACAATGGGATTGTACAGGCAGCAGTGGGTTGGTTTCAAGGATATGGAAGGCAACGAGGTTGCTCCGTTAACCTATACACTTAATATTGATGCCCCTGTTCGTGTTTTAAAGGGTGGAGTTGGCGTATCGATTACCTCTGATAAGCTTGGATTTCAAGAAAGTATCAATGTTCGTCTTGGTTATTCGTACTACGTTGAAACAGCGAGTGGTACACTGGGTCTTGGATTGATGATTGGTTTCCTTGATGACCGGATCGATTTTTCAAAATTCAAGCCTATTGAAGATGACCCTCTTCTATCTCAACTAGGGGCAGAAAGTGAAATGTTGATCGATGCTTCTATTGGTGCGTTTTACAAAGTACCTGATCAGTATTATATTGGGGTGTCAACATCGCAACTTCTTCAAACCAAAAGCCTGCCACTTTCTGAGTCAGGAAGCGTGGCCCTTAGGATGCAATTGAGGAGACATTATTACTTTATGGGAGGGTATACCATTAATTTACCCCGGAGTTCTGGTTTTGAGATTGAACCATCAATACTCTTTCGTACCGATGGTGCATCGTTTTCAGCAGATGTTACAGCCTTGGTCAGATACAACGATAAGTTCTGGGGAGGGCTAAGCTATCGGTACCAGGATGCAGTTGTGGCTATGCTTGGCATGAAATACAAGAATATCTATATTGGCTATTCTTATGATATTACAACCTCTGCCATGGGTGGTAACAGAAGCAGCGGTAGCCATGAGCTTATGGCAGGTTATTGCTTTAAATTGGAAATTGAAAAACTGAAACAAAGTTATAAGAACACACGATTTTTGTAAAAAATATATTGTCAACAGTGATATTTATACTAAAGAAAAGCAATCATCGTTATTATAGAACGCAAAAAAATCTGATACAAATATGAAAAGGCTGCTATTTTATTTATTGATCCTGATCATCCTGGGTAGTTGTGGCAACACAGGGAATGGTGAACTTATTGGTGTACAGAATCGCCCCAAGTTTTATCAACCAGATCCATATGGCATGGCATATATCCCTATGGGAAGTTACACCATGGGCGCCGGAGACCAGGATGTTCCGTATTCACAATTATATCAACCCAAAACCATCTCTATTGCTGCATTCTACATGGATGAGACAGAGGTTACAAATAATGAATACAGGCAATTCGTGTACTGGGTAAGGGATTCGATTGCACGTTATATGTTAGGGGATATCCTTCCTGAAAAGTACCTTATAGAGGAAAACCTGGAGACAGGTGAAATTTATGACCCTCCTTATCTTAATTGGGATGAAGATATCGAATGGAATGGGGAAGAAGAACGAGAAGTACTACAAGACCTCTTTCTTCCTGAACATGAAAGGTATTATAGAAAAAAACAAATTGATACAAGGTTATTATATTTCAAATATTATTGGATTGATCTCCTTGCAGCTGCCAGTAAAGATTACTCCCAGGGAGATGTTAAAGAAGGAGGACTGTCAAATCGCTCTGAAGGGTTGAGTGACCGTTCGGTTTATATCCGGCAGGAAACCATCAATATTTATCCTGATACACTTTGCTGGCTGCACGATTATGCGTACTCGTACAATGAACCAATGACCAAACAATATTTTTGGCACCCGGCTTTTGATAATTACCCTGTAGTTGGTGTTACATGGAAACAGGCAAAAGCATTCTGTGTGTGGAGAACCCAGTTGCAGACCTCTTTTTTGGCACAGAACGATGAGGTGACTGTGAATGAGTACAGGTTACCGACTGAAGCTGAATGGGAATGGGCAGCAAGGGGTGGCTATGCCCTGAGTCCGTATCCATGGGGTGGCCCATATACAAGAAATGGAAAAGGTTGTTTCCTGGGCAACTTTAAACCAATGCGTGGTGATTATGTTGACGATGGCGGCCTTACAACTGTTGTGGTAGGACATTATCCACCGAATGATTTTGGCTTGTTCGATATGGCCGGTAATGTTGCAGAATGGACCATTGATGCCTATGATGAGTCAACATATAATTTCTCATGGGATATGAATCAAACCTATACCTATGATGCGAAAGAAACCGACCCTCCCTCTCTTAAAAGAAAAGTAACAAGGGGTGGATCATGGAAAGATATTGCTTATTACCTTCAGGTTTATGCCCGTTCTTACGAATTTCAGGATACGGCAAAAAGTTTTGTGGGATTTAGGTGTGTTCAAAATTACCTTGGACGTCAAAAAGGTGATAACCCAAACAGAGCCTCTTACGTTAGAAATTAATTAGTTAGGACCGTTTTATTTTAAAATATTTTAAAACTTATTGAGATATGGGATTAGGGAATTTAGTTAGAAGTAAAGGATTTAAAAACTTTATGTCCAAGCTGTATGGCTGGGGAGCTTCAGTAGTTATTTTAGGGGCACTATTTAAGATAAACCATTATCCTGGTGCTGATTACATGTTGATTATTGGCCTGGGAACAGAGTCGTTGATATTTTTCTTCTCCGCCTTTGAACCGCCTTTTGTTGACCCTGACTGGAGTCTTGTTTACCCTGAATTGGCAGGGCTTTATAGTGGAACAGATATTGATGGCGATCTTTTTAAAAAGCACGGAAAGCCTACCGAAGAACTTGATGATATGCTTGCCGAAGCAAAAATAGACCAGGAGCTGATTGATAATTTAGGCAAGGGGCTTAGGAACCTGAGTAGCAGCACATCACAATTATCTGATATCACAGAGGCAGCATCAGCTACAAGTGATTACATTGACAATATCAAAAGTGCCTCAAAAGGTGCCGGAGAATTATCAGAATCCTATGTAAAAACCTCTGAATCACTTAATAAAAATAAAGGGGCTGTTGATGAGCATTACAGTAACCTGAAAGATGCCGCCGAAAATGTTTCCGGCCTGTCATCAGTATATTCTGAGGCTTCAGATACCTTGAAATCTAATTTGTCTGCTGCGGACGAATTCTCAAATAGTGTTAAAGAAGCATCTTTATCTGCAAATGCTCTTGCGCAAAAGTACAACGAATCAGCCGCAAAAATTCAGGAGTCTGCTGAGGGTTTGAATTTAACCGGTTCTGAAGCAGAGCAGTATAACCAGCAGCTTAAAAAGACCGCTGAAAATCTATCGGCTTTGAATGCTATCTATGAACTTCAACTTCAGGGATCTAATGAAAATGTTGAGTCAAATAATAAATTGCAGGTTACCTTAAACCAGTTCCTTAATAGCCTTAGTGGGTCGATCGAAAAAACATCCACTTATGAGGAGCAGATGACCGCCTTGAATGATTTGTATTTAAAGCAGCTTCAGGGAACAGACAAGCAAGTAGTGTCAACCATACGTTTACAGGAAACACTTGATAAATTCCTTGAGAATCTTAATGCTTCCATTGAGATGACAGCTAAATACAAAAATGGTGTTGATGAGCTGGCACAAAATGTTGCAGCTCTTAACAACGTGTATGGTAATATGTTATCTGCCATGAATGTACCAAAAGGCAAATAACAGGTTAGAATTAATATTGATTTAAAAATTTTATATAAAATATAGTATAGCAAATGGCTGGATATAAGGAAACCCCGCGGCAGAAAATGATAGCGATGATGTATCTGGTGTTAACAGCACTTCTTGCATTGAATGTGTCGAAGGCAATGCTTGATGCATTTATTGTAGTCAATGAAAGTACTGAAGCCACTAATGTTACCTTCTCTAATAAAATTAGAAATACCTATGCCAGGTTTGATCAACAAATGGCCATTAACCCTAACAAGGTAAAGCCTTTTCATGATAAAGCTATGAAGGCAAAAAAACTGTCGGATGATATGACTAATTATATCGACAGTATAAAATATGCTGTTATTGTTGCGACGGATGCTAGAATTGAAACAATGGAGCAAGCCAGAACAACTCCTCTGAAAGAGATTAAATCGGTGGATAGATATACAGAACCGACCCGGTTTTTCTTTGGCCATTCTGACGATGGGTCAGCCGGTGAAGGGAGAATATTGAAAAATAAAATCAATGTTTTCAGGACAATGATGTTGGAAATTGCTTCCCGACCGAAAGATAGCCATCGCCTCGGTATGATTACAGATGGTGATTACAGCGATGCCGATGGAGCCCCTCAAAATTGGGAAGAGCATAATTTTTATTATACCGTGTTGGCTGCTGATGTTGCCATCCTTAATAAGTTGATTACAGATGTGAAAAACGCAGAATTTGATGTTGTTTCTTACTTGTATAGCTCTGTTACTGCCGAAGATTTTAAATTTAATAAAATAGAAGCTAAAGTGATCCCACGTAGCCATTATGTTTTTGTGGGAGAAGAGTATGAAGCTGAAATAATTGTTGCAGCTGTTGACACGATTCAAGACCCGGACATTTATTACTTAGAGGGAGTTGATGCATTAACTGAAACTAACATTGGTAATGCACGTCAGGTTGAAGGTAGGGGAGCTTTTGCCAAAATTGTGATTCCAGCTACTTCCACAGGAATAAAAAAATATGCCGGGCGGGTTACGGTAAAATCACCAACAGGTGAAGAAATAACGTATTCTTTTAAAGACGAATACCTTGTTGCTATGCCTTCATTAACAGTTTCAGCAACAAAAATGAATGTTTTTTATACAGGTGTTGATAATCCGGTGTCCATAGCTGTTTCCGGAATTGGAAAAGAGAGAATTCATCCGAGCATTTCAGTAGGAACACTTACTCCGGATCCCGACGGTGTGGATTATATTGTGAAGATTCCCGGCGGTTCTACAGGAAAAGCGGTGATCAGTGTAGATGCTGAGTATGAGGGAGGAACCAAATCAATGGGTTTGGCAGAATTCCGGATCAAAAGAGTTCCTGACCCGTCAGCATATATTGCAAATGTTAATCAGGGTAATATTGATAAAAACAAACTTATTGCAGCCGGTGCTATTATACCCCAAATGCCTGAAGACTTTGAATTTGACCTGAATTTCGTCATTGTTTCGTATACTTTTACATCAGTTAGAAGTGGTGATATCTTTGAACGCCAGGCAAGAGGAAATGCACTTACTGAGGAGATGAAAAACTTTATTAGAGCCTCCCGCCGGGGTACAAAGATCTGGTTCGAAAATATTATTGCCAAAGGCCCTGATGGTAACACGCCATTAGGTACTATTAGCCTTGTTGTAAATTAAGATAACATAATAAAGATATATTGTTATGAAAAGAATTGTTTTAATTATTGGTATTGTTTTTCTGGTTGTTGGTACTTTTCAAGCTTCTTTTTCACAGATTTTGGATAGTCCTCCAAGGGATGGAGCGTTTGATAAAGTACATTATCTTGAAAAAAAACCTATCCCTTATGCCTATGTCAGAGAGTCTGATGTTATTTTCCAAAAGAGAATTTGGCGTGTTATTGACCTGAATGAAAAAATGAACCAGCCTTTTTATTATCCTGAAACACCTCATAACCAGTGGAGAAGCCTTATGCAGGTTATCATGGATGCTATGAAAGAGGGTTCCATTACAGCTTATGACGCTAACCTTCCGACAGATGAGTTCACCGTTCCTTTAACATTTCAGGAATTGATGGGGACGCTCGAACGAACTGATACGGTTACTTTGCAAAGACCGTATCCACCATACGAACCGTTTGATACTGTCATCTCCGTTACTTTTAGCCCTACTAATGTAAAGAAATTCAGGATCAAAGAGGATTGGTTCTTCGACAAACAACGTTCCATGATGGATGTCAGAATAATTGGCATTTGTCCGGTAGTTGATGATTATGATGAAGCTGGAGAATTTAGAGGATATAAGCCATTGTTTTGGATATATTTTCCTGAAGCCAGACCGGTTTTTGCTAAAGCTGAAATATTTAACGGCCACAACAGCGCCCAGCGTTTAACATACGATGATATTTTCTGGAAACGTATTTTTGGAAGTTATATCTATAAAGAAGAGAATATTTTTGATAGAAAAATAGCTGATTATGCTATCGGAATTGATGCCCTCCTTGAAGCTGAAAGAATAAAAAATGAACTTTTTGAATTTGAATTTGAGCTGTGGGAGTATTAACCCGGGTTACGATATTATCTGAAAACTCCCCTCGGGGAGTTTTTTTTTGGTTTCTTTGGTAGTACATCTTACTTTTGTTACATCATTCATTAATTGGAAATGGCAAACAGATTTCTGGATACCTCTATTAATTATCTTAAAGGCGTTGGCCCTAAAAGAGCTGACCTTCTTAAAAAGGAAGTTGATATCCGTACATTCGGCGATTTGATTGGCTATTATCCTTTCCGGTACATTGACCGAAGTAAATTCCATGAAGTTTCTGACATCAATAGCGACCTGGCATTTGTTCAACTCCGCGGAGAGATCATCAGTGCTCAAATGATCGGCCATGGAAGAGGTAGCAGGCTTGTAGCTGTATTGCGTGAT
>JAUXII010000071.1 GCA_030621075.1 Lentimicrobiaceae bacterium | reverse complement strand
GAAACTTAGCCCAAGATGAGACTTCCTTTAAGGGTCGTTCAAGACCAGGACGTTGATAGGCTGCAGGTGTAAAGCCAGTAATGGCAAAGCCGAGCAGTACTAATTACCCGTTAGCTTTCTTAATATGATGCATTTTAGCATCATCCTAGCCTGTGTTTTCTTTCATTATATGTCATTAAAATTATTTACCCCTTTTGTAGGGTATGAAGATTGTATGGTGACTATGGCGGTGGGGTCCACCTCTTCCCATTCCGAACAGAGAAGTTAAGCCCACCAGCGCAGATGGTACTATTCGAGAGAATGGAAGAGTATGTCGTTGCCAGCTCCTATTGAAAAACCCCGGTTAACGCCGGGGTTTTTTATTTTTATAACCACAAACCCACTAAACTACTACCTTATCGTAATTTTTCCTTCCCTCACTCTGGTAAAATAACTATCTTTGAAAACTCCTAATCAGTGTTTCAATGCACCTATTCAAAACCATATTTGCTTTTCATAACATTTCCTTTCTAATAATATATCTTTCTACCACTATTAGCAGTGTTGCTCAACATCAAACCGATACTATCCAACATATCGACTCATCTGCTATTTTATATTTTACTCAAAATGACTTTCTTAACTTTAATGTAACAACCCTTCGACTTGATACCACACTGAGTAATTTTCAAATCTACGACCCTGTTAAAAAATCCGGTAAATTCTATGCAACACTTGGAAATATCGGACTCGCACATAAAAACCTGGTCTTCTCCCCCACTTTCCGTGCCGGATTTGACCTCGGAATCCATTCATTCGACCAATACTTATTCAGTTCAAATCATTTGAAATATTATTCTACACCTAAACCCTACACCGAACTGTATTATGTGATGGGAAAATTAAAAGAACAGTTTTTCCGAATTAATCATAGCCAGAAAATTGGGAGAAACCTTCATGTCGGAGTTAATTTCAGAATAATTGATGCTTTTGGAAATTTTCAACGCCAAAAATCAACCAATAACAACGTTGCCTTTAAAACCAGCTACTTTACTAATAACAAAAGATATGGTATTATCGCCAGCTACCTGTTCAACTCCATAAAGGCAGAAGAAAATGGTGGCCTTATGGTTGATTCAATATTTGAAAAAAAATTAGAATCCGACACAAAACAAATCGCAGTTAATCTAACAGCAGCTGAAAACAGATTAAAAAATTCCCATATCCAGGTTAACCATTACTACCAAATAGCTAAACCAGATTCATCAGGTGTTGAAAAAAACAGATCTAACATTTTTAACCCCGGGATATTATCCCAATCCATTTCCTATTCAAAACAATCACTAACTTACGATGATAAAAACCCAAACTACGACTATTATCCAACTGTTTACTATGATAGCCTACCATCAAATACCGAGCTTAAACTAAAACAACTGGAAAATGCCTTTTCATGGACCAATACCATGGATCAAACCTCCCCCCTGTCACTTACACTCGGATTAAAATATCAATACACTGAAGTGACTGAAATACTAAACTGGATATCCTCTCAGAGTACAAATTATTTGCATTTCATCTATTCAGGAGCTCTGATAATCAGACCATCACAGAATATGAACTTCAAAGTTAACGCTGAATGGATTAACGGAGATATAAATAATAACGACCATCAAATTAAAGCAACTTTCAACAACCATTTCACAAGAAATGATCAATTGTTTTCCTTGTTAGAATTATGGGCAACATCCAGCAGTCAATCGCAACCTTGGTTTTTTCAATACTATAACTCAAATTATTTTCAATGGGATGAAAATTTCAATAAAACCAGTATGCTAGCTGGCGGACTTTCCTACCATCAATCTTTTTGGAAAACTGGCGTAAACTACTACCAAATAGGCGATTATGTGTATTTTGCTCAAGATACGCTACCGGCACAAT
The DNA here is from genome assembly GCA_030621075.1 of Lentimicrobiaceae bacterium. The sequence goes on along the minus strand of JAUXII010000071.1, from coordinate 3,981 downwards.
TTCAGGGAAACATTGATCTGTTTCACCTCTATATTGATAATAATTTTCAAACACCCACATTTGATTTTAATACAAAAGTGATCTATCAAAACCAATCAAACAAAGAAATTATCAGGCTTCCAACATTGATGATAGATTTCTCGGCTTACTATCAAAAACTTCTTTTTAAGAAAGCATTAAGAATTCAGATTGGCCTTGATGCTTTTTACAATACTTCATACTATGCCGACAATTACATGGGAGCAATACGATCATTTTACCTGCAGGACGAAAAAAAAATCAATAACCTCCTAATATTGGATGCTGTACTAAAGTTTCAGGTAAAAACAGCCCGCTTTTTTCTTGCATGGAAGCACTTCAACAGCTTGTTTGGTGAAAATGATTTCTATTTCGTTCCACATCATCCGATCCAGGATGCACGTATTAATTTTGGGATATCATGGACTTTCCATGATTAATTTTGAAGAGGGTTACGTTACTGATTTTTCAAAAAGCCCAGCCTTGAAAGGCGGGGCTTTTGAAACATCTTTACATAAAGTTTATGAACTATTCAGGCTAAGTGATTTTACTTTATTCCCCGTTGTTTTTTTATTTCATTATATGCCTCATTCAATTGCTGAAATTTCTCTTTTGCTGCTTTCTTAATGTCAACTCCCAGATGACTTACCTTATCCGGGTGATATTTGTTTGCCATCTTTCTATAAGCTCGTTTCAGCTCTTCATCTGTGGCGTCAGAAGTAATTTCAAGTATTTTGTAAGCACTTGAAGGATCTTTCACAAACATTGCCTGGATCGACTGAAGATCAGAGAACGAGATTCCAAGATAATTGCTGATAACCTCAATCATTGCTATCTCCCTGGGATGAGTCTGTCCATCAGCCAGGGCAATTCCAAAAAGATAATGCAATAACTGCAGTTTAGAGGAATACTCCATGTGATGTCCAATCTGAAGGCTTACGTCTCTAACATTAATGTTCTGTTTTAAAAGACCACGTAACATTAATGTAAGCTGCTCCGCCTTTTCCTTTCCAAACTGCCGAAATAAAAACTGTTTTACAAAATCCAGTTCCGACTTCAGTACTTTCCCATCGGCCTTCATCATTGCAGCAGAAAGCACCAATAAACTCACACTAAAATCGCCGGGTTGAGTTACTTTTTGTTCATATTTCCCCGACTGCATGCTATCAAACATCGACCCAAAAATAAAACCGGCAATACCACCTATCGGACCACCCAATACCCAGCCTAAGCCGCCACCTATCCATTTACCATATTTTGCCATATTTTTGGTTTACATTTAAAATTATCAATTGATGTTTTCTGACATAGGCAATCCATAATCCTCCACCATCGTAATATTCAATGTTTCCAGTTGGTCGAGGATTGGGTTATAAATTTCAGGAATAACAGGGATATAAACACCTGTTGAGTTTATTTTCCCCTTAAGGATCATATCAACAGCGCAGGCAGCAGGCAATGCTACGGTGCGGGCAATAGAAGTATCTGTTTCCATGGTTCCAAAATCAAGCATTCTCGATTTGATAACTTCCTTCTCCCCGTTAGGGTATTTTGCCACAAAAGTATGTTCCAACACAACCATATCACGTTCATCCGGTTTGATCATCATTTTTGAGATCATAAGGTCAGAAGTGATATCAAAAGCAGAAGCTTCTTCTCTGTTCATTGGTGTATCATTAAAAAGGCCTGTCCATTCCATTGCTATAATGGGGTTAGAATCTTCACCTACACCCAATTTCTCAGCAATCTGCCTCCGGATATCATTTTTATCAGTAATGCCTGCCAGATTTGCAAAGAAATCAAGATAGGTCAATCCTTTTACATCTAACGTATCTGAAGTAAACAGCTTAAGGGTTTTAAAAGCATCAATCACTTCACACCATTTATCATAGCGAAAAGTACCTCTGAACATAGTTTTTGTTTCAGGTATACCATATATATCAATATAAGGCAACGAATCCCTGTTTGGATATACATTAAGTATACCTACATCTGGAAACTGTTCTTTAATCGGATTCTTAAAAAGATTTTCGGTTGGAACGTATACCTCTTCCCCTTTCCTTAGATATTTCCCATCATTGTTACCTGCCATTAAAACACCTTTTGGTGCCCAGGAAAACTTATAATTAAAAGGATTACTTTCTACCTCGGGGGCAACAAGGGCCCCACAAAATGAATAAAACTCCTCTATTTCCCCTCCTTTAGCACGTACATGGTCAATGATACGCATAGCCGACATATGGTCTATTCCGGGATCAAGGCCAATCTCATTAAGAATAATGATCCCGGCGCTTTTGGCATCAGCATCAAGAGCTTGCATCTCAGGCTTGACATAGGATGTTGTGACCATATTTTTCTTATAACGGATACATCTCTTAGCAACCATAACATGATATGCAAAAGGCAATAAGCTAACAGCCAGATCATGATCTTTAACCAGTTGATCCAACTCATCCTCCTGGTCAACAGTCCAGGTAAGCGCAGTTCCATTCGGATGACCGGCAATCATATTATCAGCCTTAGATTTTGTGCGTGTAGCAACAGTAACATGATATCCTTTGTTTAAAAGATATGTTACAATTGGTTTAACAACCATTCCGGCTCCAAGAATAAGTACTTTTTTCATAGGTTAATTGTTTTTTTAGCTTCAAGCCTCAAGCAGCATAAATAACACTGGATTACTATCTCAATTACATTATTAAAATTATCTACAAATACTCTTTAATATACCTAAACTCAGGTGTTAATTCACCTTTATGAAGGATAAGCGCTTTTTTAATAGGGCCCGGAAGATCCAGCTCCTCAAACGGACGATCATAATCGGCAGTGGCAATTCCCTTGATGAATTTCCATAAAACATCTCCAAAAGCAATTGACGATTCTCTTGGTAATTCAGAGGGTAAAATGTCAACAGCCATATCCAGAATACCGTCTCCTTTAAATCCCTTAGTTGTCTCTCCCGTAAATGGATTATATACAAATACAGGATCTTCAATCTCAGTCCCTTTATACGTGCATTCAATCGAACCGTCCGGATCGCATGTTATATCACCAATAACCTTTATCCGGGGCTCGCCGGAAGAATATAATTTTCTTAAATAATCTTTAGTGACGATTCTGGGATACCGGTCATCCCAATACATACAGTTCATCAGCACTGTAAGATGAGGAATATATTGTTCAAACTGACTTTTGTATTTTTTAGGATATTGGTAATAATCAAGCAATTCAAATTGATCAATACTTTCAATGGGTTCCACAATATGTTCTTCCCTAAAAACTACTTTATAAATCACATTCCCGGGAAGGTTTTTTCTCTCTTTTAATGAAGCCAATTCATTGGCATTAATCTCTTTTAGCGGCAACAATGATGCAACCTCCTGGGCGCCATTTGAAACATTGCCATACCCTGTAAAACCAATTACTAATGGGGTTAATTCGGATGGTAAACCATTCTCTGCTATTTCCTGTCCAACTTCGGATATTATCTGACGGGCTTCTTCAAGTGAGTTATATTTATAGGATTGTTGGATTCTTTCAAAGGGTGTATTAATTCCTAAATACGTAAGGCGTTGCCCCAGCGACCATAAAGAGTTGATCATTCCAGCCAATCCGGCAAATCGCCCAAAAAATATTAATCGTTGCCCGGTGTCGTTAATCACTTTCTCATAATCAATCAGGTTACACTTCAGCTCCATCATTTTTTTCAGCATGGGCATATTATATGACTGGCCTTTAATCACGTGAGAAAAAAACATGTATGTTTTCTCCATTTCAAAAAAGGAAAGAGGCATCTCTTTTACGCCAAAAATAATGGGACAATCCGAAAGGTCGTTAACAATTTTGGCTCCGGCAATTTCAAATTCATTGTCAGGGAATACTCTTTTCGGAGAGCTCTGCACATTAAACGATAAATGGTGATTATTGATTAAATTCTTAATATGTAGTGGTGTCAAAGGGACC
>JAUXII010000004.1 GCA_030621075.1 Lentimicrobiaceae bacterium | reverse complement strand
TGTCAAACTCTTTTCGCGTGTAGTTTACTTCTTCTTTTTTTTCATCTTCAATCTCAACTGAAACACTTAAGAGATTATTTTCCAGGTTGATTTTGAAATCCTTTTTACTCATTCCCGGTACGGCAAACTCAAGCATAAAAGCATTATCATTATCGATAATATTTGTTCTCGGTGTGCAACCGCCTTCTTTTCTGTGCGCGAAATCCAGTTCGTTGTCAAAAAAATTGTTAAACATACCTGAAAATCCCGGCTGGTTATTCCATCTTACTAAATTCATTTTTATTTCCTCCAATAATTTATTTGGTTAATAGTTTTACTTTTATCGGCCAATATCTGTACCAAAGCATTTTTTTGAATCAAATATCAAAATAAGTGCCAATATGGCAGGTTATTCAAACAAAAACTGCCATTAAGGCATAAAATCTTTATAATTTTGAATAGTAGGAGATATAATGAAACCACCAATTGTTAGAATAATCGAGAAGAAGCTTATTTCGCCACATGGTGATATTCGCATAGATAAATATTTCTGGTTAAATAAAAGAGATGATCCTGAAGTGATGAAAGCTCTTAAAGCAGAGAATGCTTACACTGATTCAGTGATGGCCCATACTGAAGAGTTGCAAACAGAGTTATATGATGAAATCGTGGGGCGAATAAAAAAGGACGACTCCTCCGTTCCTTATAAAAAAGATGGGTTTTATTACTATTCCCGTTACGAAAAAGGAAAAGAGTATCCTTTTTATTGTAGGAAAAAGGAGAGCATGGATAATCCTGAGGATGTTATGCTTGATGTAACTAAAATGGCCGAAGGGTTTTCCTTTTACAATGTAGGAGGGATGGCTGTTAGTACGAATAACAGCTTGCTGGCATACTCAGTTGATACAGTGAGCAGACGAAAATATTCTATCTGTTTTAAAGACCTGGAAACAGGTGAAATCCTGGAAGATATTATTCCCAATACTTCCGGCAGCGTTACCTGGGCGAATGATAATAAAACAATTTTCTATGTTGTAAAGCATGAAGAGACGCTGTTGCCTTATAAAGTATACACCCATAAATTAGGTGCAGAAATTTCAGAAGATAAGCTGGTATATGAGGAGAAAGATAATACATTTTCAACCTCATGTTATAAAACAAAATCCAAACGTTATATTTTAATAAGCCTTTCCAGTACTTTAACTACAGAATTCAGATTTCTCGATGCAGACTATCCTGATGGCGACTTCCGGATAATACATCCCCGTGAAAGAGACCTGGAGTATTATATTGATCATTTCAAGGAGCACTTTTATATCAGGACCAATTTTGAAGCTAAGAACTTCCGCCTGATGAAGACTTCTGTAAGCAAAACCGGTAAATCCAACTGGGCTGAAGTTATCCCTCATCGAAAGGATGTGTTATTACAGGATTTTGAGATTTTTAGCGATTTTTTGGTGTTATCTGAAAAAAAACTCGGGCTATCACAACTGAGAGTTAAGGCCTGGAAGGGAGATGATGATTACTACATTGGTTTTGATGAAGAAACCTATGATTCCTGGATTTCCATTAACCCTGACTTTAATAGTAAGGTTTTGCGTTACGGTTATACTTCATTAACAACTCCTCGTTCAACCTATGATTTTGAAATGTTCACACGGGAAAGGTCTTTACTCAAGAGAGATGAGGTTGTGGGCGATTTTGACCCTTCCAACTATGAAGCAAAAAGATTGTTTGCGGTTGCCGGAGATGGTACGTCTGTTCCCGTTTCAATTGTTTTTCGGAAAGGAATTAAGCGTGATGGCAACAATCCTTTATGGATAACAGGTTATGGCTCATATGGATATAGCTATGATCCCTATTTCAGCTCCGTTAGGTTAAGCCTGCTTGACAGGGGGTTTATTTTTGCCATAGCGCATATCAGAGGTGGTCAGGAGATGGGAAGAAGCTGGTATGAGGATGGGAAACTCCTGAAAAAGAAAAACACATTTACCGACTTTATTGATTGTGTTGAGTTCCTCATAAAGGAATCCTATACATCTCCCGAAAATGTGTTTGCTTCCGGTGGAAGTGCAGGCGGCTTGCTGATGGGAGCTGTTGTTAATATGCGGCCTGAACTGTTCAAGGGCATTATAGCTGATGTTCCTTTTGTTGATGTTGTTACCACCATGCTTGATGAGAGCATACCTCTTACTACCGGCGAATATGACGAATGGGGCAATCCCAATGATAAAGAGTATTATGATTATATGAAGTCGTATTCACCCTATGAAAATGTTCAGGCCATGGCATACCCTGCTATGCTGGTTACCACCGGATATCATGATTCTCAGGTTCAGTACTGGGAGCCTGCCAAGTGGGTGGCAAAATTAAGAGAAGTGAAAACAGATGAACATTTGCTGATTTTTAAAATAGAGTTAGATTACGGCCATGGCGGAGCTTCAGGCAGGTTTCAAAAGTATAAAGAAGTGGCACTTGCATACGCTTTTGTACTGGATCAGCTGGAAAGAAAAGAAAAATAGCAGATTGGTTAAAATATATCTTTTTACCGGGTTTTCAGCTTAGTTTTTTTCTTTTGATAATTGCGGTGGAAAAGGTTATTAATAACAATAGCACACTTAGAAAAGAGGCGATGCGTGCGATGTAATCCCCATTTTTTACGTAAAAGGTAAGCGTGTCATTGGCATTGATGCTTTGCCTGATGGCATCCTGCACCCAGTATTCGGTTGCCTGGTGAATGACCCCACGCTGATCAATAAATGCAGATATTCCGGTATTGGCCGACCTGGCAATACTTCTTCTTGCTTCAATTGCCCGCAATGGTGCAAAGGTCAAATGCTGGCGATGTCCGGGTGTATTACCCCACCAACCATCATTGGTGATGATGAAAATCAGATTGGCCCCGTTACGAATAAATTGAGCACAAAACCCACCATAAATTGATTCATAGCAAATCAGGGGAGCTACTTTAATGGATTTTGATGGAATATTAAAAGGTGTCCGGTATTTATCCGTTCCCAGGCTTCCGACAGTTCCACCCAGGTCAATGGCAACATTTTCGACGAATCCCAGGTATTTTGAATAAGGCATGATTTCAACACCCGGTGTTAGCCTTGATTTGTGGTAATAATTTACTTCACCGGCCGAATCTATCATTAGCGCCGTATTATAAGCATCATAATACTTTTCTGCATCATGGAATTTTCGGGCTGTATGGGTTAATGGTTCTCCCTCCCGGAAAATTTTGTACGTGGAAGCGCCTATTACGAAATAAAGGTTGTTGAATGTTTGTATGTAATCATGTAATAAGTTATAACTGGTAGAGTTAACAAGTTCACTTTCATAAAGAGGCCTTTCCTGAATGGTTGATTCAGGGCAAATGATAAAATCAGTTGACTTTTCAGCTTTTTTATCAGCCAGGGAAAACACCCTTCCCATTACCTCATCGGTACTCAGCCAATATTGTTCTCCATAAGGGTCCAGGTTAGGCTGTACCACAACTACATCCACCGGGTCTTTTGTTTCCTGATAATTATTGTAAATGTTTTTAGAAATCAGGATAGGGGTAATTACCCATAACACTAAAAATGTGAGAAGGGCCCAGAAAGAGATATTGATCTCTTTTGTAAAGAAACCTGTTTTTTTAAGAATGAAAAACACCATGATGTTTGCGAGGAGTATCCAGAGCGACCCACCAAAAATTCCTGTATATTCATACCATTGGATCAATTGTATTTTAGAGGCAAAACCATTTCCGAGGTTTAACCAGGGCCATGAAATTTCCCATGCCTGATGAATATATTCGAAAGTTATCCAGTATACGATCAGGCTCAGGTAACCGGCAACGGGTGAAAATGATAATCGTTTGGTGGCATGAAAAAGGCTAAACACAACAGCCATAAAGAGCGAATTACAGATGAATGCAACCACTGCACCTGTTGCAGTTGAGTTGTATATCCACCATGTAGTAAGTATGTTCCATGTAAAAAATGCAGGATAACTATAAAAGAAAATAGAAAACCGGTTAAACTGTTTTTGTTGTGTTCTTTGTTTGCTAATATGATTTTCAATAAATAGCAGCGGAACAAATCCAACAAAAAGTAACAATGGGAAACCTCGTGCCGGCCAGCCAGCGCTCATGATTAGTCCCGAAAATACAGATAACAGGATCAGATGGATTCGTTTCATTCCTGAAAAAAGATTATGACAGAAAGGCTAAATTAATAAAGATAATTATTGTACGGATATCGTTGACTATGAATTTTTTTAACTTCTTGATAAAGAACATCTTTAAAATGGTCAATATTCTGCTTTTGTGTGGCAGAAATAAACATGGAAGGGTTTATAGTTTTTGCCATCCAGGTTTTTTCCATATCATCCAGGCTGTAATTGTTTTTGGTTTTGGGTGTTAGGTCGTCAGATTCTTTTACAACAAATGTATAAGCATCAATCTTATTAAAAACCACTATGATTGGTTTATCAATGGCATTGAGGCTGGTAAGGGTTTCTTTCACTACGTTCATATGGTCTTCAAAATCGGGATGAGAAATATCGACAATATGGACAAGAATATCTGCTTCCCTTACTTCATCAAGGGTTGATTTAAAAGACTCGATCAGGCCGTGTGGTAACTTGCGGATAAATCCAACTGTATCGGAGATCAGGAATGGCAAATTTTTAATAACCATTTTTCTGACTGTAGTATCGAGCGTTGCAAAAAGTTTATTTTCAGCAAAAATAGTTGATTTGCTAAGCAAATTCATGATGGTAGATTTCCCAACATTTGTATACCCAACCAGTGCCACCCTCACCAATCCTGTCCTGCTTTTTCGTTGTGTGGCTTTTTGTTTATCAATTTGCAGCAGCTTTTTTTTAAGCAGGCTGATACGATCACGGATTATCCGGCGGTCGGTTTCAATTTCACGTTCTCCGGGCCCCCGTAACCCGATTCCCCCTTTTTGTCGTTCAAGGTGTGTCCACATCCCGGTCAGGCGCGGTAGTAAGTATTGGTATTGAGCAAGCTCGACTTGTGTTTTAGAATGTGCTGTTCTGGCACGTTTGGCAAATATATCCAGGATCAGGTTATTTCGGTCTAATATTCTACATTCAAGGATCTGTTCGATATTTCGTAGTTGGGAGGGGCTCAGTTCATCATCAAAAACAGCAATATCAATATTTGAAGATATAATAAAATTTTTTATCTCGTTGAGTTTACCTGAGCCAACAAAGGTTCTTGAATCCGCCCGAATAAGTTGTTGTAAAAAACGTTTAACAGAAGTGCCTCCTGCCGTTTCTACTAAAAAATCAAGCTCATCAAGGTATTCGTTTGCCTTTTCCTCATTTTGTTCTTTTGTGATCAGGCCAACGAGGACGACTGTTTCTTTTGTTATTACTTTGTTAATATGTTCACGCATAGAGGGGGATAAGATGCACCTGGTTATTAAAATGGTTTAAATCCGATAATTTCCCTGACATCTTTAATGGTTTTTGATGCACTGGCACGGGCACGGTCAGCTCCTTTTTTAGCTACTTTTCTGAGGTATTCGTTGTTTGACGACAATTCTTTGGCTTTCTCCCTGAATGGTTCAGTAAAAGCAATCAAATCTTCAGCAAGTTTTTTTTTCATATCGCCATACCTGATCTGGCAGTTATTAAATTGATCGTCAAAGTAAGTTGTCGTTTCTTTAGAAGAGACAACGCTCATAAGTGTAAAAAGGTTTTGAACCGATTCCGGTTTGAGTTGATTTATTTGTGTGGGGCCTGTGTCCGTAACAGCCCGCATCACTTTTTTTCGGATAACTTCGGGAGGGTCAACGAGGAAAACAGCATTTCCTTCTCCTTCAGATTTTCCCATTTTACCGGTTCCGTCGAGCCCGGGTATTTTTACCAGGCTTTGTCCAAAATTATATGCTATGGGAATGGGGAAATAATCCACCTTGTACATTCTGTTAAAGCGCCGGGCAAATGTTCTCATCATTTCAAGGTTTTGTTCCTGGTCTTTGCCAACCGGAACCTTAGCTGCTTTATGGATAATTACATCGGCTGCCATCAACGTAGGGTAGGTTAGCAAGCCGGCATTAACATTATTTGGTTGCTTTCTAATTTTTTCTTTAAAAGAAGTAACACGTTCCAGCTCGCCAAGATAGGCATTCATATTAAGCAGCAGATAAAGTTCTGTAACTTCCGGCACATCACTTTGAATGTAGATGGTTGCTTTTTCCGGATCAAGCCCGGCGGCAAGATATTCAACCAGAACCTGTTTCACGTTTCCGTGCAGGTTTTCCGGGGTAGGGTGTGTTGTGAGCGAATGGTAATCAGCAATGAAGAAAAAACAATCATTTTCTTCGTGCATTTTTACAAAATTCTTTACTGCACCAAAGTAATTTCCAAGGTGAAGGTTCCCTGTTGGCCGTATGCCACTTACTACAATTTCCATTACATTTTTATTTCGTCACCATTTTTATTGAAAAAATGATACTCGAGAAAGTGATAGGAGTTCATCGGTTTCAGCCTGATCCATTTCCTGAATTTAAAGAACCATTTTAGTTTAATCGAAAACATTCCGGTTGTGAGGTAGGCAAATAAATAGGGATGTGTGGCAATAGAAATGTAGCTCTCATTCTGATCCTGAATCAGATAACGTATATTATTTTCAATTTCATCGATAAGAATGATACTGGGTTTGATCTCTCCTGTTCCATCACAAGCCGGACATTTTTCAAGTATTTGAACATTCATTTCCGGGCGTACGCGCTGACGGGTAATCTGCACCAGTCCAAATTTACTAGGAGGCAATATTGAGTGTTTGGCATTGTCTTTTGCCATTTCCTCTTTCATTTTTTGATGCAACGCCTTTCTGTTTACGGATTCATGCATGTCAATAAAATCAACCACAATGATTCCACCCATATCTCTGAGCCTGAGTTGTCGTGCCACTTCAACAGCCGCTTCTATATTAACTCCCAGAGCTTGAGTTTCCTGAGAGTCTTGTGCTTTTATTCTGTGTCCGCTGTTAATATCGATCACATGAAGCGCCTCAGTGTGCTCAATAATGAGATAAACACCACTTTTTATGCTTACGATTTTGCCAAATGAACTTTTTATTTGTTTATCAACATTAAATTGCTCGAAAATTGTGTTTTTTCCTTTGTACAATTTAACAATATCAAGCTTTTCAGGGGCAATTTTCTGAAGATAAGATTTAACATCCTCATAAAGCACATGGTTATTAACATAAATGTTATTGAAAGAATCGTTAAGCATGTCTCTTAAGATAACAGAGGTACGATCAATTTCACTAATGATTCTTTGCGGTGCTTTAGCTTTGGAAAGTTTTTTCATTGAGACCTCCCATTTTCTGACCAGCGATTTAAGTTCCTGATCGAGGTCGGCAACTTTTTTATTTTGGGCTACTGTCCGAATGATCACTCCAATATTCTTGGGCTTAATGCTTGTAATTAGTCTTTTAAGCCGGTTGCGCTCATCTGAATTTTTTATCTTTTGGGATATAGAAACCCGGTTAGAAAAAGGGACCATTACGAGGTATCTACCGGCAAAAGAGATTTCAGATGAAACCCTGGGCCCTTTTGTGGATATTGGCTCTTTAGCGATTTGGACAACTATTTGCTGGTTCAAACTTAAAATTGATGAAATTTTACCGCTCTTATCAATATTTTCTTCGAGGTTGAATTTGTCAATTGAAAGATGGGTTGCTTTCCCCGACAGATTAAGCTTTGTGAATTTATTTAGCGATCTGATCTGTGGGCCGAGGTCAAGGTAATGAAGAAAAGCATCTTTATCATGCCCAACATTAATAAATGCAGCGTTTAGGCCGGGCATTATTTTTTTTACTTTTCCAAGATATACATCACCAACAGCATAACTATTGTTCGTCTTTTCTTTATTAAGCTCAACAAGTCGTTTATCTTCAAGCAAAGCTATGGTAACCTCAGATGGCTTTGAATCGATTATTAACTCCTTGTTCACAATAAAATTGGTTTTCGTAAAAATATCACGGCAGAACCAGCCTATGATAAGAGGCACCCGGGAATATCAGGTTCTCAGGTGAAATTTCCCGTTGTCAAAACTATTTGTTTTTAACAACGGAAAATGGATTAGGTAAAATTATTTCTTCTTATGCCTGTTTTTTCTCAGACGCTTTTTCCTTTTATGAGTTGCCATTTTATGGCGTTTTCTCTTTTTTCCACTAGGCATTTTAGACGGATTTAAGTTGGTAATTAATTATTTTACGTTTTTTTTCACGTTATTTACAAACGACTTCGCGGGTTTAAATGCTGGGATATTATGTGCAGGAATGATAATCGTTGTTTCTTCCGAAATATTCCGACCTGTTTTTTCAGCTCTTTTTTTAATAATAAAACTGCCAAACCCTCTCAGGTATACATTTTCGTTGCGTAACAATGAATTCTTAACGGAATCCATGAAAGCTTCAACGCATTCTTTGACAACTAATTTTTCAGCACCTGTTTGGTTAGCAATTTCTGTTATAATTTCTGCTTTTGTCATGTTTCCAATATTTTTAATAATTTGAAATAAATTTTTTAGTGGGATGCAAATATAAAATTATTTTACTTTAATTTAAAAATAAATGATGATTTTTGTTAAAATTTTTTATTTCAGGCACTTATAAAACAGGATTTGCCTTATTTATTGGACGAAGATAATCTGTTTACCCACGAAATCCAATTACTTTTTAATGAAATTTTCAACGAAGCTGATAAAATGGTATATGGTAAACCATCGTGACCTACCATGGCGCAAAACGAAAGATCCATATTTAATTTGGATTGCAGAAATTATTTTACAGCAAACCCGTGTTAATCAGGCAGGTTTAATTGGTACCGAAGGGTATTTGGCTGCAATATTCAGGAGATCAAAAAATATCCTGTGCCCCGCCTCATCGACCTGTTTTTTAGAAGAATTCTTAATTGAAAATTAAAAAAAATAATTTTTTTTGCTTTTTTAGGGTCACAAAATCGAAATTTCTGGATTAATAGAAAATCAAGGGTGGAATTATTGAAACCGGTCAAAAGGCACTCAAATTTTATTAACTTTGTAATGGTTTAATTTAAAAATTAATTTTATGGCTAACGGAATAAATAAAGTAATCTTAATTGGGAATTTAGGTAGAGATCCTGAAGTCCAGACGTTTGAAAATGGTGTAAAAAAGGCCAACCTATCACTGGCTACTACAGAAACATTTACAAACAAAGAAGGGAACAAAGAGCAACGCACAGAATGGCACAGAGTTGTTTTGTGGAGGCGCCTGGCTGAAATAGCTGAAGAATATTTACACAAAGGGAATCAGATTTACATTGAGGGAAGGTTAAGAACAAGGAAGTGGGAAGATAAAGATGGTAATGCCCGGTACACAACAGAGGTTGAAGGACAAAGTATGACAATGCTTGGTGGCAGGCCTTCAGAAAATAGTTCAGGGGCGGCCCCTCCTGTAGAAAAGGAGGTTGTTCAGGAAGATAATGACACTGACACGGAAACTCCTGAGGACGATCTGCCATTCTAAGAGGGGAAAATGAGAGGCTGTTGGATAGTTTGGCTATCAAACAGCCTCTATTATTTTTGACCCCTGTTTTGCGAATATTAATTACTTTTGCGGCAAGAGTAATTAATTAAGATCGAAATTTCATTGTATTTTGGACGATCTATATACAGGACTAAATTTTTTCTATATTTTTTTACTGTCCAATAGCTTTTCGTTTTTACCCTCGCCAGATATTATTATTGGGTTTATAGCTATGATTGGATTATTGATGTGTTCAGCATTGATCTCCGGATCTGAGATAGCTTTTTTTTCGCTTAGCCCGTTGCAAACGGAAGAGATCAAAACGGTTAACAATAAAAAGAATCAATTAATAATCTTTCTGCTGGAGAGTCCCAAGTATCTTTTGGCAACAATATTGATTTCAAACAATTTCGTTAACGTTTCTATTGTAATATTATCAACATACCTGACTTCCGAACTTTTTGACCTTCACACCTACACGGTGGTGACATTTATTAGTCAGGTGATTGTTGTTACAGCCTTAATTTTGCTTTTTGGCGAGATACTTCCAAAGATGTATGCAACACAATATCCGGTTCGTTTGGCGAACATTATGGCACGACCATTAATGATTCTCAAAAAGTTTTTCTTTCCTCTTAGCCTAATTCTCGTCAGGTCGACTTTTTTAATTGACAATAGACTCTCAAAAAAAGGAACGGGTATATCAAGAAGTGATTTGTCAAAAGCCGTTGACCTTACTTCTGATGAAAGAACACCGGATGAGGAAAGAAATATACTGAAGGGAATTGCGAAGTTTGGCGCAACAGAAGTAAAAGAGATCATGAAACCAAGGGTGGATGTAACTGCTGTTGATTCAAAAACGAAATTCCCGGAGCTTATTGAAATAATAAATGATTCGGGCTACTCACGCATACCGGTTTTTGATGAAAGCTTTGATAATATTTTGGGTATATTATACGTTAAAGACCTTCTTCCTCATTTGGGTAACCCTACGAATTTTCAGTGGTTATCACTAATAAGACCGGCAATCTTTGTTCCTGAAATTAAAAGGATCAACGACTTGCTTAAGGAATTTAAGGTGAAAAAGATCCATCTCGCTATTGTGGTTGATGAATATGGTGGTACCTCCGGAATAATAACTCTGGAGGACATTCTGGAAGAAATAGTTGGGGAGATCAGTGATGAGTTTGATACAGAAAGTGATAAGGTTATTTATAAAAAGCTGGATGACAATAATTATTTATTTGAAGGCAAAACCCTGATTAATGATTTTTGTAAGATTTTAAAGATTGATGATGAGATCTTTGATGAGGTTAAAGGAGAATCAGAATCACTGGCAGGTTTGATCCTTGAAATAGTTGGAAGGATGCCTGAAAAGAATGAACAGGTTTCATTTAAAGAATATAAATTCAAGATAATCTCTGCTGATAGGCGAAGAATTAAACAAATTAAACTTACCATAAAAAGATGATCAAGTGGAAAAACATCCACAAAACAGGTACTATCACCTTAGTTGTTTGGATGATTGCTATAATGGTGTCCTGTGACGATCATTATGTTCCCAAACCCAGAGGGTATTTCCGGATCGATTTCCCTGAAAAAGAGTTTATCCTCCTTGATTCTATATTCCCTTTTAAATTTGAATATCCGGGTTATACAAAAATATTACCCGATCGTAATGCGATGGAACAACCCTACTGGATAAGTATTGATTATCCTTCTTACCAGGGACGGATTTATTTGAGCTATAAGCCTGTGCAACATAACCTTCCTAAATTACTTGAAGATTCACGTTCGTTGGTGCTAAAACATATTACAAAAGCCACCTCCATCCATGAACAACCTGTGATTGATGAAAGCCGTTGTGTTTATGGGATGTTGTTTGAGATAAAAGGGGCCGAAACAGCGTCACCTTTTCAGTTCTATGTTACTGACAGTACCAGCCATTTCCTTCGAGGTGCTTTGTATTTTAATGTCATTCCCAATAATGATTCGCTATCTCCGGTTATTGATTTTATCAAAGATGATATCCGCCAAATGATTGCTACATTGGAATGGAAAGATGTTTGATTTTCACCATCATTCTGCATTTTCCTGATAATTTCATTGAAAATTCTATCTGTTTGCTTCTTTCTTTTAGATAATTCCTTACTTTTGGCACGGAATTAAAAAATAAACCTGGAATGTAGAATACAATATTATATTTAAAAGGGGGAGAGCTTATGATTGAAACTGTAAAAATCGGCACACTTAAATGGCACCATGTTCTTGCCCCGGATGATAACGATTTGAATTACCTCCTTGAAAATTTTTATTTCCACCCCCTCGATATTGAAGATTGCAAAAGCCTCAATCAACGATCCAAAATCGACATTTACGACGACTATTATTTTATGATCCTGCATTTCCCGAATTTTGACCGGTGGAACAGGTTTTTAAAGGCAAAGGAGGTAAAGATTTTTTGGGGAGAGGACTATGTGATCACCATCGGGAAATCTCACTGGGTAGTGAAAGAGATGTTCAATGAATATAAAGACCAGGCAGAAAGAGGCGAGGAGTTTGAAATAGGAACCAGTGATGCGTTGCTTTATCAGATTCTGTTGAAGTTGATGATCGAAACATTATCATTAATTCGCAAAGTTGGACTGGAAGTGGAACTCATTAACCGGGATTTGTTTAGTAAAAAAGCAGAACGGACCATTGAAGGAATTTCTATTAACAGAAAAAATATCATTCTTCTCAACACTATTTTTAAACCTCAACTCAGGCTGTTTCATAAATTTGAATCGGGTGATATTGAAGGTTATGCTGAAAATATGGAGGATTACTGGGGGAATATTCTTGACTTCTATCAGAAGATATGGGATATGACAGAGGATTACGGTGAGTTGATCGACGGATTGTCAAAAACATTCGATTCTCTCCAGTCGCATAAAATCAATGAGATAATGAAAATTCTGACCATGATCTCTTCCGTATTACTTCCGCTAACTTTTGTTGCCAGCATATATGGCATGAACAACATGAATTTGCCCTTAACAAATTATCCCAATTCATTTTGGATCATTATGGGATGTATGTTGTGTATGGGAGTATTAATGATTTTTTATTTCAAAAAACGGAAGTGGCTGTAAGATCCGGTAGAGCATTTAAGGTTTTTTCGGGTTGATTATCTTCGATTGAATATCAATTGTTTCTTTGTGTATTAATTGAAGCAGCTTGAGAAGGAAATCTTTGCTTATCCCTTTTGTCATTCCCGATTCAACCCTGTCGGTAATAATATTGCTCCACCGTTTTAATTGAAGGATGGTAATTTTGTTTGTTTTTTTATACGCAGCAATTTCTTTTACGATCTCCATTCTTCTGGCGAGGATCTCCAGCAATTCAGCATCAAGTTTATCTATCTCTGACCGAAAAGCTTCTAAATTATCTTCAAAATCAATATTTCCTGACTTTTTTCTGATGACCAGCCTGTTGAGGAGATTTTTTAATTCGACAGGTGTAATCTGCTGAGCTGCATCTGTCATTGCCTGTTCGGGATGGATATGAGATTCTATCATTAACCCATCCATTTCCAGGTCCATTGCTTTCTGGGAAACTTCAAATAATAATTCTTTTTTTCCGCAAATATGACTTGGATCACAAAGTACAGGAAGGTTAGGGTGAAGTCTTTTCAATTCAATGGGTATTTCCCACATTGGGCTATTACGATAAATCGATTTTTTGTAATAATAAAAACCCCTATGGATGGCGATCAGCTTTTCAACACCGGCTTTATGTACTCTTTCCAGTGCTCCGATCCAGGTTTTGATATCAGGAACAACAGGGTTTTTTACCATAACAGGAATCTCAACTCCTTTTAATGCATTCGATATTTCCTCCACCGCAAACGGATTCACAACTGTTCTGGCTCCTAACCACAGCACATCAACGTTTGCTTTTAAGCATATCTCGACATGATATGGGGTGGCAACTTCCACTGCGGTTTTTAGCCCGGTGGTATCTTTTATTTGCTGCAGCCATTTCAGTCCTATCTCCCCAACTCCCTGGAACAGGTCAGGCCTGGTTCTGGGTTTCCAGATACCTGCCCTGAAAATCGTTACCTGTCCGATATCCGATAACCCCTTTGCAGTATCCAACATTTGTTGTTCTGACTCAGCGCTACATGGCCCGCTGATGATAAGAGGCTCATGAGGTAAGGCGAGCCATTCTGAAAGAGGAGTGATGTTCATTTTTTGAGGTTGTTTTGTTGTGTAAAAGTAAATAAAATTTTTTCTTCTTTTTTTCAA
>JAUXII010000256.1 GCA_030621075.1 Lentimicrobiaceae bacterium | reverse complement strand
GGCTGGCTTTTACTTACACATGGCGTCGGGCCTGTTCGTCAATATAGCATAAGTGCTGTACTGCTCGATCTTGATGATCCACGAAAGGTAATTGCCAGGCTTGATAAACCGTTAATACAGCCTGCAGAAGATGAGCGTGAGGGGTATGTCCCAAATGTGGTATATACCTGTGGGGGAATGCAATATGAAGATATTTTTTATATCCCATACGCAATGTCGGATACCATGACAGGATTTGCTTATATCAATATGAATGAATTATTAGCTGAATTACTCAACTAATGAAAAAAAACCTATTTCATATTACAGCTTTTGGCTTCTTAATCTTATTCAGTTGTACAAGCAGTGTAAAAAATCGTGACTACAACCAATCGGAGTTGGTCAATTTAGATCATCTGCGCTATTTGTACACAAAAGCCACCATGGAAAATGGCATCGAAGTAGGGGTAATTAACATCTATAGCGAATATCCTGATTATCACTTTGTGATTGAGCCAAAAGAAGGATTTACCTGTGTGGATGATGTAGCCCGGGGTATTGTTTTGTTATCGAAACAACATGATGTAGAATCCCAGCCCGAAAATCTTCGAATGATACGGGAGATGATTGAATTTATTTTGCAAATGCAATCACCCAATGGTTATTTCTATAATTTCTTGTGGCATGATGGCTCAATAAACAAGTCGTACCGAACTTCCCTGCCCAAAGGTGATTGGTGGTCGTGGCGGGCCTTATGGGCGATGGAATGTGCTTATGAGGTGCTTAACGATAGCTCAAAACTGTTAAATCGAATAGATGGAGCAGTTCAAAAGTTATTAACTAATGTCAAAAACGATTTTCTTCATCAACCCCTAGAATTTGAAACCGTGGGCGGTATGCAGCTACCTACGTGGCTGCCCTATAAATACAGCGGCGACCAGCCTGCAATATTAATCATTGCACTGGAAAAATATTACCAGCGGACCCTGGACCCTGAAGCATTACATCTTATTGAACGATTTGCCGAAGGGTTGTTACACATGCAAAGGGGTAATAAAGGAGAAGTTCCCTCAGGATTCTATTTGAGCTGGGAAAACCGTTGGCATGCATACGGGAACAGCCAGGCATACGCTATGCTCAAAGCAGCTAAGGCACTGCAAAAGGAGAAATACCTGACTAGTGCACTTCTGGAGATCGATAATTTTTATCCGTACATCATTGAAGAAAATTTTATATCTCATTTTATTGTTATATATGATGGAGAGAATTATAGAATAAACCAGGAGGCTCAGTTTCCTCAGATCGCTTATGGCATAAGGCCAATGGTTTTTGCCTGCATAGAAGCCTATGAGCAGACCGGCAAGAAACAATATATTGAACAGGCTGAAACTCTGGCTGCATGGTTTTTCGGCAATAATCCGGCTAATCAACAAATGTATAACCCGGAAACAGGACGATGTTATGATGGGATTGTTTCAGAAGAACAGATCAACCTGAATTCGGGAGCTGAGTCAACGATAGAAGCGTTATTAACCATACAGGCTATCGAAAACCATCCGAAAGCAACTATTAATTATTAAACACAATGGAACCTGTGAAAAAGATAATCAAATATGAGGGTTATGAATTTGTAGTTGACCTGAATAATCCGGTGGCCCGGTTTGAGGAGAATCCAATTATTGCCCCTGAGGATGTGAACAGGATATGGAGAGAGCCAAACCGTAAAGTAATGACAGTGCATAATGCAGGAATCGCAAGGTTTAATGATGAAATTGTTATGCTTTTCCGCTCACATTTAAGAAGCGGGATTTCGGTTCTGGGCCTTGCCACAAGTAAAAACGGACTTACCTCCTGGAAAATCGCCAAAGAACCTGCATTAATGCCATGCCACGAAAATGATCTGTTCGGTGCAGGAAAAGATAAGCACAGGTTGATCGAAAATGAAGCTGGTGGTGTGGAGGATCCACGAATTTCATTGATTGATGACACTTATTATATCACCTACAGCGCTTATCATGGTCTTGTGAGGGACCGTGTAAGAGTCTCTCTGTCAACCACTATGGATTTCAAAAAATATACCCGTTACGGGGAGGTGATGGATATGGATATGAGAAATGTGGTACTTTTCCCTGAAAAAATCAATGGTAAATTTGTGGCACTGATGCGCCCGAATGATGATTCATCATCCGGCCAAACAGGTGGGACCTTCAAGGAAATCAGAATTGCCTATAATGATGATCTGAAAAGTAATGTTTGGCATATCAATCCGGAACCTGTAATGAAGCAAGAAGGTGGGCCAGGTGCTTTTGCCGACAAAATTGGCCCCGGAGCCCCTCCCATAGAAAGCAAACAGGGCTGGATGCAAATCTTCCATGGTGTTAGAAGTACAATGGATGGCAACCCCTACGTGCTTGGAGTTGCGTTTCATGATTTACATAATCCTGAAAAAGTAATGGTTTCAGGCATTCCAATTCTTTTTCCAACACAGGCTGACTGCCGTGTGAAGGAAAATGATTACATCCATGTACCGCAAGTTGTTTTTACCTGTGGAGCTATCAGGAATAATGATGGAACTGTATTAATATATTATGGGGGTAATGACACAGTAATGAATGTGGCTGTTTCTCATGAAGATGTGCTTTACGCATTGTGCAAAAAATATCCTCAGGAGCCATTAACAGGGCAGCCTCTTTACAAACTTTAATGTTGCGGATTATGAAATTTGACATTGACAAAATTGTTTTTCGCCCGGGTGATGTGGATCTTTCGCACTCTCCTTTGAGAAAAGATATAAATGTTGAAACCTATGTGAGAGCTCGATCTGGCTTGCAGGATCACACATGTTCCCAAATCTGTTTTTAAATTATAAAAAATATATTATCAATGGCAGATGTAATACTGAAAAATATTAGTAAAAGCTATGATGGCAAAACAAATGTCGTCGAAAGTGTTAGTTTCGAAATCCAGGATAAAGAGTTTGTTGTGCTGGTGGGCCC
>JAUXII010000274.1 GCA_030621075.1 Lentimicrobiaceae bacterium | reverse complement strand
CCTAAAAAGAATGACTTTTGAGACACCCTTCATAAGGATAAAGTTTTTGTATTTTTGCAAAAGTAAAATGGCTACGTAGTATACCATTTTGGCATTTTTATTGTTATATGTTTTAGCACCCCGTTGTTAACTATCAAAAAGGTTGTTGGTTTAAAAGGTAAAAAAGATTAAAAAATCGAAAATGAATAAAAAGTTACTTCTTTTTGTAATTAATATATTTCTGATAGCTCAATTAAGTGGAATTAACCCGGAAGAATATCCATCATTCTTGTTGGTTGGGGATACCACAAAAACAGATTCAGGAAATGACAATGACGACACATTGCGTGTAAAAATTGTTCCTCCCATTCAGACCGAATCTGACACAGAGGGGTTGGTCAAGGACTCTCCTGTTGTTAAAATGCTTGACAGCCTGGCTCATATCAAGTATTTCAAGGATTATTATTTCACGACAGACACCTCCTTCCTGAATGTGTATAAATTTCTTTTTGATGAGGTGCCTGACTATCCTGATTCAATTTACAGAGCCCGTATTGATACATTAGACAAAACCACATCCATCGATCTTACCTTTAATCCTGATGTGAAGAAATTCATTTCTATTTATGCTGTAAAAAAAAGAAGCCTGACTTCCAGAATGCTGGGCCTTTCTGAGGTATACTTTCCCTTGTTTGAAGAACAACTCGATCGTTTTGATATTCCTCTGGAATTAAAGTACCTCGCCATCGTTGAGTCGGCACTGAACCCCACTGCCGGCTCCCGCGCCGGCGCAAAAGGCCTGTGGCAGTTTATGTATGGTACGGGAAAAGCTTACGGGTTGAAGGTTTCGTCGTATGTTGATGATCGTTTTGATCCATACAAATCAACCATTGCCGCGTGTGAGCATCTTGGCGATCTGTTTGATATTTATGAAGACTGGCTATTGGTGATGGCGGCCTATAATTCGGGTGCCGGAAATGTTAATAAGGCTATCCGCAGGTCAGGCAACGTAAGGAATTACTGGGCAATCCAACCTTTTCTTCCAAGAGAAACACGTAGTTATGTTCCGGCTTTTATTGCCGTACTTTATGTTATGAATTATGCAAGTGAGCATAATCTATATCCTATTGACCCTGGTATTCTTTACAACGGAATCGATACTGTTACTGTGAAGGATATTTTATCTTTTGATCAGATTTCTGAAATGTTAAATGTCCCGATGGATGACTTAAAATTTTTAAACCCTTCTTATAAACTTGGTGTTTTGCCATCAACGGATAAAAAGCAATATGTTTTACGCTTGCCAAAAGAGTATATTGGCGGTTTTATTAATAATGAACAGATTTTGTATAATTATAAAACAAAAAAAGGTATTGAACGGGAAAAATTATTGGCTGAGGTAAAAAAAGCAAGAGAGCGAAAATATCACGTTGTACGCAATGGAGAAAACCTGGGCCTCATTGCGCAGCGTTACCGGTGCAGGGTTAGCGACCTGAAACGGTGGAACGGCTTACGAAGAACAACAATTTATCCGGGACAGCGCCTTATTGTTTATACTCCTTCAGGTACGTCTACGGCAGCAATTGTGAGTAAGCCCCACAAAACAGGTGGCACAGAGAATGTTCATGTTGTAAAATCAGGAGAGACCCTCGGGGTGATTTCTAAATGGTATGGTTGCTCGGTCAATGAGCTGAAAAGATGGAATAACCTTAACAAGTCAACCATTCATCCTAATCAAAAGCTCTATGTGAGAAATCCGGCATTAGCACAATCGGGGCCGTCAAATAGTACAGTAACAACTACAGAAAAAGGGTATGTTTATCATACGGTTAAAAAAGGTGAAACACTCTGGGATATTGCTAATTTGTACAATGGGGTTACTGTTAGTAAGATCAAATCGCTGAATAATATCACCAACGTGAAACGGATTCAGCCGGGCCAAAAGATTAAAATATCGAAAACAGGTTAAGGTTAAATTAGCCTGAGGCGGACCTCGTAAACTCGATTTCCTGCAGTTTGCTGCGAGGAAATTGATTAATCGAGATGAAAAATAAAGGACCATAATATAAAGACAAAAGCAAATGAAACCAATCAAGATTATCCCAAGTATTTTTGTAATCGTTGTCCTATCGTTTTTCATTCAATCCTGTGAAGTAGGTGAAAAAAAAAGATCAGCATTTGATTCATCGGGGGGGACGCTGGAGTTGCTTGTGGTAACGGATAATTCTGACCAATGGAACAGTCCTGTTGGCGATTCTATCCGGGCTTTTTTTGGTCAGATCCGAATAACCATGCCCCAGGCTGAACCACGATTTACCATGGCCAACCTGGAAAAAAAGGGCTTGTCGAAAATGTTCAAACCACATCATAATATTTTAATCATAACGTTTGACAGGAACCGTGATAAGCCATTGATTGAAACAAAAAAAGACCTTTGGGCAAAACCCCAACGTGTTATAAAAATGACTGTTCCCTCAGAGGAATCATTTTTTCTGGAATTTAATAAATACAAAGAGTCGTTTATGCAAATGTTTATGGAGGTGGAACTGGAACGCACAACCAAAACACATATGACAGCATTGGAGCGGTCAATAAGTAATAAGCTGGTCGAAGATTACCAACTATCTCTTGTTATTCCGGCAGGCTTTACTATTTCAGTAAAACAGAAAAAGTTTGTATGGATTCGTCGCGAAGCCCATTACTTCAGCCAGGGGATTATCGTTTATTTTGAGGATTATATAGATACCAATCAGTTTAATCCGGATTATATTCTCAAATTAAGAAATTCAACGGTTGAAAAACATATTCCGGGCCCAAGCGACGGCTCGTATATGTCAACATCTG
>JAUXII010000220.1 GCA_030621075.1 Lentimicrobiaceae bacterium | reverse complement strand
TATCACATTATCGCATTATCACATTATCGCATTATCGCATTGTCGCATTATCGCATTGTCGCATTATCGCATTATCGCATTGTCGCATTATCGCATTGTCGCATTGTCGCATTAAATCATTAATCAAAAGCAAAACCCAAAAAATAAGATAACTATTTTTGTAATAAGTTCAATATTCTAAATACTTTTGTCCATTAAAATAAGATACCTTTATGGAACAACAGAGAGAAATAGCCGAACGGACCAGCCAGTACCTTTTGCAAATCAAAGCAGTGAAGCTGAATGTTAAGGATCCATTTACCTGGACTTCAGGCATACAATCACCTATTTATTGCGACAACCGCGTTACATTGTCTTTTCCTTTAATTCGCACATTCATCAGGCAATCATTTGTCAATCTTATCACCGAAGAATTTGGCACAATTGATTTTATAGCCGGGGTGGCTACTGGTGCCATTGCAATGGGTGCGTTGGTTGCACAAGAGATGGATTTGCCATTTGCTTACGTCAGGTCAGCAAAAAAAGGTCATGGATTGGAAAATCTGATTGAAGGACGCATACAACCCGGACAATCTGTTGTTGTTGTGGAAGACCTGATCTCAACAGGGAAAAGTGGCCTGGCTGCAGTACGCGCATTGAGAGATGCCGGATGCATTGTAAAAGGAATGGCTGCCATTTTTACCTATGGCTTGAAAAAGGCCGAGTTAAATTTTAGTAATGAAAAATGCCGGCTTGTTACACTTGCTGATTATGAAACGCTGATTAATAAAGCACTTGAGGAAGATTATATATATGAAAAAGATATGCTTGCCCTTCAGAACTGGAAAGTAAGTCCTGAAACCTGGAATAACGTATAAAATAGTATGATAAAGAAGATTGAAAGCGATAAAGTCGTAATTAACCGCCCGGCTCCCCATATTTTCGATTTCCTTGGCGATTTTAATAATTTTGAGATGTTAGTCCCTGATCAGGTAACCGACTGGGATTCCTCTCGCGATACATGCACTTTTAATGTTAAGGGAGCAGGGATATCAATGAAGATAACTGAGCGAAAACCATTTACTGAAATCACCGTTACCTCCGATGGCAAAACACCCGTTGCCTTTACGATGGTAGAAAGACTGAATGAATTACCGGAAAATCAAATAGAGGTTCAACTGGTACTTCAGGCCGATTTGAATCCATTTTATAACATGATTCTTTTAAACCCACTTACCAATTTGGTGAATATTATGGTTAATAAGCTCAAAAGCCTCGCCGAAAATGAAGGTTTATAACATCTGATAACAGCCAACCGTCTACAAGCTACAGGAATCGGGAAACAGGGAGACAGGAAGCGGGTAGACATAATAACTTGTTCCGGACTTAAGTCCGGAGGGAAGAAGAAACAACATATGATGAAAACACGAATAGCAGGTAAACATTTAATACATCTTGACAAAATAAATTCAACCAACCTGTATGCTCTGGAGTTACTTCAAAAGAAGGAGATACCAGAGGGCACAATAATCATTGTAAGAGAGCAATTTTCCGGACGGGGGCAAAACAAAAACCGGTGGGAAAGCGAACCTGGTAAAAATCTGACTTTCAGCATCATCCTTCACCCTGCATTTCTACTTCCTGAAAAACAATTCCAGTTAAACAAGTTCATTTCATTGGCAATTTTTGATTTTGTTTCTGAAGTAATGCCTGGCCAAAAAGTTTCTATTAAATGGACCAATGATATTTACATCAATGATGATAAAGTCGCTGGAATCCTGATCAACAATGTAATTCAAGGTCACTCTTTTTCCCATTCAGTGATCGGTATCGGCCTGAACATCAACCAGACCCAATTTACCAGCGACGCACCAAACCCAGTCTCCCTAAAAATGATAACCGGCAAAAATTATGACCTCGAAGAATGCCTGAATAGATTGTGCCTTTGTATTGACAACCGGTATTATCAACTTATGTCAGGAAAAACTAAAAATATTAACAACGAGTATTTTACACATCAGTACCGACTTGACTCTTTTTATCCTTTTCTGTATAAAGAGGAAAAAGTAATCGCAAAAATTACTGGCTTTGATTCGTTTGGCCGGTTGTTGCTTGTAACAGAAAAGGGAGGTGATCTCTCCTGTGACCAACAGGATTTGGAGTATCTAATTGGCCGTAAGTAGTAGCCGGTAGGCGATTGGCCGGTCGGCAGATCAGCCTACAGCCTGTAGTCCGACTCCCGTCTTCCCGACTCCCGATTCCCGTTTCCTGTCTTCCCGATTCCTGTTTCCCGTCTCCCGTCTCCCTTACACTTTACATCAATTGGTATAATTTTTGTTCACTAATATTCTTTTGTTACGGGTTAGCTATGGATGAAATTTAGTTTTTTAACAGCCTATTGAACAAATTACCCGGAAATTAGTTGTTAAAATTACGTAAATTTGCAGGGAAAATTGAATTTTTATGGCAAAGAAGAAAAAAAATGATTCGGTAGAATTAACAAATGCTGTTATTGAGGGCATGCAAAAAAAGAGAGGACTTGATATTATTCGTTTGGATTTTGAGAAAATTCCAAATGCGATGTGTAAGTTTTTTGTTATTTGCCATGGTACCTCGAAAACGCAGGTAGATTCGATAGCTGACTCTGTTGACGAGGTTGTTAAGGCTACTATTGGATTGAATCCTTGGCACAAAGAAGGATATGAAAACGCTGAATGGATACTGCTTGATTACGTTGACGTAGTAGTTCATGTTTTTATGGAGCAAACCAGGGTCTTTTTTAATTTGGAAGATTTGTGGGCCGATGCTGAAAAACAAATAATTGAGAACGAATAGCCGATTCATTTAATGAATGTAGTAGATCTATAATAAACAGGACATAATGGCAGAAGAAAACAAAAATAAAAACATTCTACCTGGTAACTCCCCCAAAGGAAGGCCTTTAAAGCCTAAATTTAATTTTTATTGGATATATGCAATTCTTGCCGCTGTTTTCTTTGGTACTTATTTTCTCAATTTTGAAGGAGAAACAAAGGAAATTAATTGGGGGCAATTGAAAGAAATGTTGGAAAGTGAAGATGTTGAGGAAATTGTTTTAATAAATAAAACATTTGCTGAGATTTACATTAAACAGGGCAGGCTCTCAGATGCAAAATATGCTGATGCAAAAAGTAGCGGTTTCAAAGGGACCGGATTCCAGTATAAATATACAATTGGTTCTGTTGAGACCTTTAATGATAAGGTTGAAAAAGCGCAACAAGGTTCATCCAGGCCAGTGTATATTACAAATAAAAATAAACGTAACTGGGGCGGAGAGCTCATGGGCTGGATTCTGCCAATAGGATTAATAGTTGTTGCGTGGATATTTATTATGCGAATGATGGGAAGAGGCGCTGGTGGC
>JAUXII010000241.1 GCA_030621075.1 Lentimicrobiaceae bacterium | reverse complement strand
AAGATACATTTTAGCTGTTCCATTGTTTCTCCTTCTCAATAATAGCTCTCTTTCGGGGCAGGAAGAGAATCATGATGCTCTATTCCTTTCATTGACAAAAGAATATCAGCTAAACGAAGATGGGAGCATTGAATATCGTGAACAAAAAAAATTAAAATTGCTCACGCATTATGCTTTTCACAGGTTGTATGGTGAAACATTTATTGTTTACAATCCCGGTTATGAAGATCTTACGATCAATAATGCTTTTAC
The DNA here is from genome assembly GCA_030621075.1 of Lentimicrobiaceae bacterium. The sequence goes on along the minus strand of JAUXII010000241.1, from coordinate 2,888 downwards.
CATCATGGCTGATGGAAAGAAAATAGTAACTCCCGATAATGCCTTCAATGAAGTGCTGCCTCGTTTCGCTGCTAATGTACCCGAATTTAATCATCTCAGGGAAATGGTGGTGACACATACCGGATTGGAAGTAGGGGCTGTTATCAACCTTGATTATACGATTAATTCGACCGGGAATTACTACCCTGCACTGATGGGAGATATTGTACTACCATCCTCTTCTCCAATTGAAAAGATGACCATCAACATCAGAGTACCTAAGAATACAACCTTGCATTATAAAATTCTTAACATCCGGACAGCTCCTGAAATTACGGAAGAAAGCAATTTCATGTTGTATTCCTGGACCTTTAATTATCTTCCGGCACGATCGCATGAGCCCTTTCAGCCCGGATATCATACGTCACTTCCCCGCCTGGTTTTTAGTACTGCTAAAGAGATGTACCGGATGCTGGATATGCTCACTCAACAAGAGGGTTTTCAATATAAAATCAACCAGCCAATCACCTCGGCAGTTGAACAGGTTATGACTGACTGTAAAGATGATTTAAAAATGATATTAAAACTCCAAAAGATAGTAGTTGATGACCTCAACAACTATAATATACCACTTAAAATCTCAGGATTTCATACCAGAACGCCCGTTGCAACCTGGAAAAGTAATGGAGGCACAGAGCTCGAAAAAACACTTTTATTAACTGCTGTTTTACGTAACGCCGGGGTGAAAGCATCCCCTGTGGCAATGATTCCAAATCCGTTGTTTGATAAAAAAATTGGTTCCCTTGACGTTATCAAAGGATTTCTTGTGCAGGTAAATACGAGGGTTCATGGTCTTGTTTACCTGTCAGCAATAAATAAAGATGAGCAATCTCTAAAAAACTCTCTTGAAGGGATCACCCTGGTTTTGCTGGATCCAAACATTGAAAGTATTAAAACATATACCCATAAGTCAGAGGATAATGTCATTCTTGTTAAAGGAAGCCTTATCATCAATCCCGATGAGTTGGTTGCTGGTGAAATTTCAGTTGAATTAACGGGTGCATCAAATCCATATTTCTCTTTTCTTAATGACAAAGATCAGGTGAAGCGTTTATTCCGGCCTGCTATCGGATCGAATAACATTACAAACCTGTTCTCAACATCCTTTAACAACAAAAAATCGCAGTTCTCCGTTGAGTTTAAAAACACATCACCGATAGAGACACAGGAGGATTACCTTTTTATGGATCTGCCTTTTGTTAATAAAGGAATTAACAGCTGGCACATGACCTATTTATTATCAAAAAGAGAAACTCCGCTTGAAATTCCGGCGCCTATAACTGAATCATATCAATACACCATAACCCTTCCCAAAGGGGTCGTTTTAGTTACTTCGCCAACAAATATCAACATTAATAACAAAGCCGGTAAATTGGTTATCGAACTAAGTCAATCTAAAAACAGGGTAACAATAAGCAAATCCATTAGTTTGCCATTTAAAACATATAAACCTGTCCAATATGATGACTTTCGTTTGTTAATAAACACATGGAATAATAATAAATATATAAACCTCATCTATAAGAAAATGCCATAATTCACTATTTAACAATTGTTTATACCCACAATAGTTATTAACAATTGTTAATAACTGCTGTTCAAAACTTGTTAACACTATCTCCTCATTAAATTTGCTTTCCCCTGGTACAATTTTGTAATTTTACACTACCAAGTGAGCGATAAAAGGCTAGCTGGACAAGCCAGGAGGGCTCAGAAAAAGGTTCGTAAGAACCAGATTTTGAGCGTTCGGTCTCACACCCGAAAAGCCCTTCGGGAGCTATCGGGATTGAGTCAGCCTTAAAATCAAGTGGTTAGATAGCTTATCTTGCAAAAGGTGAGTGATTCTATTCAGACTCATAAGGTGCAAATCCCGCAAGGGTTTTAAACGTTATTTGTTAGCTTGAAAAGGTCGGGGGTTCGGAAACGAATCATTCTACGGAATGAAAACCGGGTTGAATCCAATTGTAGAATAATTAGATTTTCGGATCTAAGGACCGCTGCGGTTGCCTGAAAAGCCAGGGATTTGGAAGAACAGAATCTGAAAAGAGGAAGTTCAACCAATCCAGGTTCAAAAAGGTTATATTCTTCGGAATGTGATTGAGGTGAACCAGTCACAATAACAGTAACTTGGCACCCTCAAATAACTACGGTTATCTGTGCGTGGAACGGGGAGCTTTTCGTAAAGAAAGGTTGCCCGTTCTTGCTTTATTAGGAGTTGCAACTATAATTTATTATTTTTGCTCTTGATACATATTTTCTTATGCATTTCATTGCAGACCTTCACATCCACTCTCATTATTCCATTGCTACCAGTAGCAAGTTATGCCCTGAGTACCTTGATTACTGGGCTAGAATAAAAGGGATCCAGGTTATTGGAACAGGCGATTTTACGCATCCGGGATGGGTTGATGAGCTGAAAAAAAAACTTGAACCAGCCGAAGAAGGACTTTTCAAATTAAAAAAAGAATACAGAATAGAAATCCCTTTTCTACAGTATCCCGTAGATATTGAGTCGACCCGGTTCTTGCTAACAAGCGAGATCAGCAATATTTATAAAAAAAAAGACAAAGTAAGAAAAGTACATAATATCATTTTTTCACCTGACTTTGAGGTAGTTGAAAAGATTCAATATAAACTAAGGCAATTGGGCTTCAACATAACCTCTGATGGGCGCCCTATTCTGGGAATGGACTCACGGGATCTGCTGGAGCTGGCTTTGTCCTGTTCGGATAAAATATTTTTTGTACCGGCTCATATCTGGACACCATGGTTTTCTGCACTGGGGGCAAAATCAGGCTTTGAAAGCATTAATGAATGCTATGCGGATCTCTCAACGTATATTTATGCTA
>JAUXII010000163.1 GCA_030621075.1 Lentimicrobiaceae bacterium | reverse complement strand
ATCATCGCGCAAAAGAGCTTGGCATCACGATTCCGGATGGGCTGAAAGAAAATGCTAAAATCCTGTAATATCTCAGCGTGTTGTCAGGTGTTACACCTAAAAACTGGTTATGAAATGATTTGCCATTATTTTTTTAATTTTGCCCCCAACAAATCATAAATCTGTTAATTGTTAACCTGCTAATTAATTATTCCCTAATGGATATTCCTTCAAAATACGATCCGTCGAAAACAGAAGATAAATGGTATAAATGCTGGATGGAGAAGGGCTTTTTTAGCTCCAAGCCTGATAATCGTGAGCCTTATACAATTGTAATCCCTCCACCAAATGTAACTGGCGTTCTGCATATGGGACATATGCTTAATAATACTATTCAGGATATTTTGATTCGTCGCGCAAGGATGAAAGGCTTTAATGCCCTGTGGCTTCCCGGGACCGACCATGCATCCATTGTCACTGTGGCAAAAGTAGAGGCAAGCCTTAAGGAAAAAGGTATTGAGAAAAATGAATTATCCCGCGATGAATTTATGAAATATGCCTGGGAGTGGAAAGAAAAGCATGGTGGCATTATCCTGGAACAATTAAAAAAACTGGGCGCCTCATGCGACTGGGACAGAACCCGCTTTACAATGGATGAGGCACTCTATGATTCTGTTATTGATGTTTTTATTGATCTGTATAACAAGGGGCTGATATATCGCGGCATCAGGATGGTTAACTGGGACCCTAAAGCGCTTACCGCCCTGTCTGATGAGGAGGTTATTCATAAAGAAGTTGACTCAAAATTGTATTATGTCCGCTATAAAGTTGAAGGGACCGGCGATGCCGGTGAGCAGGAATGGCTGACTATTGCCACCACACGCCCTGAAACAATATTGGGCGACACGGCAGTTTGCATCAACCCCAATGATGAACGGTATAAGCATTTGGCCGGGAAGCATGTGCTGGTTCCGCTCCTAAATCGATCCGTACCTGTTATTTATGATGAATATGTTGATGTGGAGTTTGGAACAGGCTGTTTGAAGATCACCCCGGCTCACGATATCAATGACTATGAGATTGGGATGAAGCATAAGCTTGAGGCAATCGACGTATTTAACGATGATGGTACAATGAGTGAAGCTGCCGGGCTTTATATAGGTGAGGATAGATTCGATGTAAGGGAGAAGATCACCAAAGACCTTAAGGAAGAAGGGCACATAGTAAAAATTGAAAACTACGTTAATAAAGTTGGTTTTTCTGAACGAACAGATGTTCCTATTGAGCCTAAATTGTCACTTCAATGGTTTCTTAAGATGGATCAGATGGCAGGAAAGGCGCTGGAAGTGGTGATGAATGATACTGTAAAATTTTATCCTGCCAAATTTAAGAATTCTTATCGCCACTGGATGGAGAATGTGAGAGACTGGTGTATTTCACGGCAGCTATGGTGGGGGCAACGTATCCCTGCTTATTTTTTGCCAAACAGAGAGATTGTTGTTGCTAAGTCGAAAGAGGAAGCCTGGACGATTGCAAAAGAAAAATTTAATCTTCCCGATATTAAATTGGAAGATATTAAGCAAGATGAAGATGTTCTTGATACCTGGTTCTCTTCATGGCTCTGGCCTATTTCTGTTTTTGACGGAATCCGTCACCCTGATAACCGGGATATAAACTATTATTACCCAACCAATGATCTTGTAACAGCACCGGAGATCCTTTTTTTCTGGGTGGCCCGTATGATCATGGCCGGGTTGGAATACAGAAATGAAGTTCCTTTTAAAAATGTTTACCTGACAGGTATTGTACGCGACAAGCTTGGAAGAAAAATGTCGAAATCACTCGGTAATTCTCCCGATCCTATTGAGCTGATAAATAAATATGGAGCAGATGGTGTTCGTGTAGGTATGTTGCTGACTTCACCTGCCGGGAATGATTTGCCATTCGATGATGTTTTATGTGAACAGGGACGTAATTTCAGTAACAAGATATGGAATGCGCTGCGGTTAGTGAAAGGCTGGAAAGTAGATTACGACCTGGAACAACCCGAATCGAGCTCAGTGTCGGTTAAATGGTTCACTGCCAGGTTGAATGAAACTATAACTAACATTGATGATCAATATGTTAAGTACCGTATTTCCGATGCACTGATGGCTGTATATAAATTGATCTGGGATGATTTTTGTTCATGGTACCTTGAAATGATCAAACCAGCCTTTCAGAAGCCGGTTGATAAAACCACCTATGAGCAAACTATCCTGTTTTTTGAAGAGCTGATGAAGGTGCTTCATCCTTTCATGCCTTTTATTACTGAAGAGATATGGCATCACCTCAGAGAGAGAGACCAAAAGGATTGTCTGATGGTTACAGAAATGCCTGTATCCAATACATTCGATCAGCATGTACTTGAAGCCTTCGAAATGGAAAAGCAGGTCATCATGGCCATTAGAAGTTTGCGAAAAGAAAAGAATATTCCAAACAAAGAACCCATTGAGCTTTTTATTAAAAAGAACCTTGATGAGGAGCCTGATCATATGTTCGACACTGTTATTGAGAAGCTTTGCAACCTTAGCAACATTGCTTATGTGGATGATAAAGTTGAAGGTGCTTCAACTTTTATTGTGAAATCAACCGAATTTTTCGTCCCTCTTTCTCAATCAGTAAATATCGAAGAGGAGATCAGCAAACTTGAAGAAGAGTTGAAGTATGCAAAAGGCTTTCTTTCCGGAGTGATGAAAAAGTTGGGTAATGAACGCTTTGTTCAAAATGCCCCGGCAGCGGTAATTGAAAAAGAACAGAAGAAAAGAGCTGATGCTGAAGCAAAGATCACGGTTATTGAGGGGCGGTTGGTTGCGTTAAGGACTGCTAAATGATATACGATATCTGAATAACGAATAACGATATTCGAATTGCCTGTCAGGTGTTTCACCTGACAGAATAATGAAAAGAGTGAAAAGCGAGAAACGAAAAGCGAAAGGATATTCGAATTTAGCCGATATCCCACGGATGTGTCATACATCGAAAATCGAAAACCGACAATTGACAATCGCCTAATTCTTTTTATGCCTGTCAGGTGTTTCACCTGACAGAAGCGAAAAGTGAAAAGCGAAAAACGAAAAGAGAAAGGAAGATAATCCGTAAAAAAGACTATTTTGTAATGATAATGCGTTTAGTAGTTATTGAGCCATTCTCAGCAATGAACTCTAACAGATAAATTCCTGAGCTGTATGCACCAGTCCGGATCCGGAGAAATTTCTCCATCTCAACATTTTGCATATAAACTATATCACCTAAATAATTAACTATTCTGATCTCACAAATACCTTCAGGAACCTCAACATTCACAAAGTTGGTTGCCGGAATAGGATACACTTTTATATTAGATACTAACAAATCATCAATGCCAGGGGGGCTACCAATAAACACAACATTTGAAGGTTCTGACTCACAGAGTGTGTACACTGCTGTTACATAGTACTCGTACCAACCAACTTCAAGGCCTTCATCCAAATAAGATGTTGTTAACACTAATGAGTCATTTATCTGTACATTATTACGGTATACATTGTAACCAAGTAATGAACGATCATCATTCATCGTACCAATAGAAAGTGAGGTATTCACATCACCGGCAATCAAACCAGTTCCTCTTGAGCTCTCGAATGTAGTCTTTGACAAAGGCGTTAAAGCAACTGCTTCACCATCCAGGCTAACAATATGACCCTGTAAGTTCCAGTTATAGTTCAAGCCGGAACCTGACAACGTTTCCCATGTTACGCCATCAAGGGTGATCATATCACCGTATCCGGCAACAGCTGGTCCTGCGTCGACACCGGCAGGATTATCACCAACTGCCTGGTCGACAAGTGCATAACCGAACCATAACTCTTGAGAGATATCAATTGGAACCGGTGGATGAAGTGTAACAGTGTTCCATTGCTCGATGACAAGGTCATTCATTGGCTGATCAACTATCAGGTTAGCAGCATTTTCACCTGTCCACACTTTCAATACATAAGTAGTATTGAAG
>JAUXII010000294.1 GCA_030621075.1 Lentimicrobiaceae bacterium | reverse complement strand
GGGCTGTTGCGGGATTTTAGTGGCGTCAATACAGTTTGTAATGATTTGAATGTTTTTTTTATTCATTCCTTTCGACTGTAAGAATCCCTCAGCAATCATTTTACTTTCCTCTTCATGATCATTATAACTGTTTACGTACCCGATATCGTGAAACCAGGCAGCGATCAACGCCATGTTAGCATCCTCCTTAGGTAAGTTTGAATGTTCAGAAAGGGCCTGTACGGCTTTTACAACCTCTCTGGTATGCGTTACATTGTGATAGATATATCCTTTGCCTGTTGCTTCATCAAACAGTTTTTGTATATAATCGGAGGTCTCTTTTAAAATATCCATTGTCACGTTCTATTAAATAATAAATCAATAATTAAAAAATTAAAAATAACAATAATTTCATTAGTGGAAGCTGTTAGGATTTTTTTTAATTTAGTAGGCCCTTAAAAACATTGGTTATACGGTCATCTGATTTTAAAGATATGCTTAAATCAAAATCATTTTTATATAAAACAATTACCATGAATTTTTACCTGTTTAGTGCGTTGGTTTTATTTTCATGCAGGCAAACACCCCATAGTGAAAATTCTGTCAATAATACACCATTTCCGGAGCCTGATACATTTAACATCCCATACGATCTCGAAAATCCGCATAGTATTTACAAGCTTCCCTCCGTGCTCTATGAAATATCCGGAATTGCAATTTATAAAGATAATTTCATTGCTTGTGTTCAGGACGAAAAAGGTATTGTTTATTTATATGATTTGGATAAGGAGGAGGTAATAAAAAAAATAAAATTCGCGAAGGATGGTGATTTTGAAGATATTGCTGTTGTTGACGGAACAATTTATGTTTTGAAAAGCAATGGAAATATTTATCGTATCAAAAAGCCTGAAAAGAAGGAGCCGAAAGTAAAGAAAATAACGACTCCATTGTCCATTGCCAACGATTGTGAAGGCCTTGCATACGATCAGGTTAGTAATTCTTTGTTAATCGCCTGTAAGGGAACACCCTCTTATAAAAATTATGAGTTTGATAAGGGATCAAAAGCTATCCATGCCCTCAATCTCGACAGTTTAAGTTTTAACGCTAATCCTGCTTATTTGGTTGATGTGAATGTTATTCTTGAATCAACGCAACTTGATTCCTACCTGCGTCTCTCTAATAAAATAATGCAACATCTCAACCCAGGGGGGAATATTGTTTTTCAGCCCTCAGGAGTAGCTGTCCATCCAATTAGTAATCATATATATATATTGGCTAGTGTTGGAAAGCTGTTGGTGGTTCTTGACAGGGATGGCAGGATATTGGAAATAGAGCCGTTGAACAAAAATATTTTCCGGCAGCCAGAGGGCATTTGCTTTGGTGCCAATGGTGATCTTTATATTTCTAATGAAGGTAAAGGTGGAAAAGGAACTATATTAATTTTTAACCAAATTAATTAAAAAATCATGAAAAAAACTACTATCATTTTATCTCTGTTTTTTATGCTGAATAGTCTGTTGTTCAGCCAACTTGTTGTTAACGTTGTTAATGACCAAATAAAGGTGAAGGTGCCTCCCACAAACCGTGAGTGGTCCATAGTGGCAACATACTCGATTCCGGGAAAAGCCTCCGGCCTGGCCTTTGATGGTGCTTTTCTTTATAGTGGGATTTATGGAAGTGATGGGGATAAAGTTTATAAAATAAATCCTGCTAACGGATCATATGAACTTCTGTTTTCCAATCCTGACCTGGGAGATTCTTTTGGGTTAACCTGGGATGGAACATACCTGTGGACCATAAATCAGCCGACAGGGAGTTCAAATCCGGCGTTGGCTACCCAGTTAGATATTAATGGGACTTTCCTTGAACAGATTGCGTTACCTGATCATTATATGTCGGGAATAGCCTATGATAACGGTGATTTTTGGGTCGCAACGTATTACCCCAATCCGGGAATGATCTATTTAGTAGATGGTGATGGGTTAGTGCTTAACCAGTTCCAGTCGCCCAATGAACAGCCATGGGACCTGTGTGTTGAAAATGGTAATCTGTGGGTGACTGATTATGATGCCGGAATGATTTATAAAATGGATGCAGATGGAACTGTTTTGGAGAGCCATCCATCGGAAAACATAAAACCATCCGGAATTGTTTATGATGGCCAGTATCTTTGGTACGTTGATGGCCAGCTAAGTACAAACAGTACCTTATACAAAGTTGACCTTGGTGGTACAGGAACACCTGTGATAAATGTGCCTCTTACCGAATATGATTATGGGTTTGTGACCATAGGCGATTCAGCTTATTGGTATATTCAGATTAATAATATTGGCACTGATGACCTTGTGGTAGAAAGTATTTCGTTGCCTGGTGCTGCTCCGGTTTTTTCGTGGTTTGAATTCCCGGCTACAATTCCTCCAGGTGAATATATACTTGTCGACCTTGTTTATATCCCTCAGGAGGCTATTCCGTTAGATATAACAGCCACTGTTTATTCCTCCGATCCTGTTACTCCTGAAATTGATCTTACCCTTGTAGGACATGGGGTGTATCCCGGGCCGTTTATCTCGGTTCCGTTTACCTATCACGACTATCAAAATGTCAGGGCCGGTG
>JAUXII010000210.1 GCA_030621075.1 Lentimicrobiaceae bacterium | reverse complement strand
GCAGTTGACAGTCGGCAACGGACTTACTGCCTACTGATTACCGGCTACCGGCTACTGGTTACCGGCTACTGCCAACCGTCTTCCCGATTCCTGTTTCCTGTTTCCCGACTCCTTACTGTCAACTGACAAAATCAAATATCCACCAAAAACAAACAAGATAAACTTGCAATAACGACCCATCCGTTATCCCAAACCCGTTATCCGAAAATTATTCCAAATATTTTTGCATAAATGTATGTATAATTGCAGGGTTATTTGTCTCAATAATTATTATTAATTTTAAAGATTCAACAATCCTTATCCGGGCCATGGGCAAGAACCTGAAACGTACGATACTATTATTCTGCTTGCTTTCTATCCTGAGCACTTTGTATGGGCAGAAAAAAAACTATAACTCTCATCTCATCAACCTTGACTATGTAAAAAAATATTATCGACATGATGGCGGTTACATTGAGATGATTGACGGCTCAACGATTGGTATCTCACGAAATAAAAAAGATCTTTTTCTTATTCAAATGGCAAGATTCACAAAATAAATTTTCAACTCTTAAAAAATACCTTGATGAAAAAATTTTACCTGTTTCTAATCTTTTGCTTGATCGCCTTCACTATTTTTTTTATTAAATCCGTTGATTTAAACAAACCTCCTCAGCAAGCTGATAAAGCCCCTCCCGGTTCATTCAGGTCATTACAATACATGAGCCTTGTTCGATCATACCCCCAGAAAGATATCCCTGAAGATGGGTATACGCGGGCTTTTGAATATGCACGGAAAAATCTTAAAGCCGGCAAAGATTTCAATTCAGAATGGGTGGCTATCGGACCCAAAAATATCGGAGGCCGGACACTGGATATTGCCCTCAACCCTATGAATCCAAGCACTATATATGGTGCATCTGCCAGTGGCGGGTTATGGAGAAGTTATGTAGGAGGAGTTGGAGAAAATGCCTGGGAAAGAATGGAATTGGGATATCCTGCTTTAGCCATTGCAGCTGTTGAAATTGCACCTTCCGACTCCTCTGTTATTTTTGTCGGCACCGGCGAATGCTACGGCAATGGTGAATATTTCCCAAGTGTTAGTTACCGGTCAACCAGGGGATTGAATGGAATGGGCATTCTGAAATCAGTTGATAATGGAGAGACATGGACAAAAAGCCTCGACTGGTCATACAACCAGCGCAGAGGGGTTCAACGTATTAAATTCAATCCATTTGATTCTGACGTAGTTTGGGCTGCAACCACTGAAGGCACCTACCTGTCCAATGATCAGGGTGAAACCTGGAACCTGATCCATGATGTTCCTATGGCTACGGATATTGCCATTAACCCGGAAGATCCCAATATGGTTTTCATAGCCTGCGGTGGAATGTGGAGTGATGACAATGGCATTTATCGTACAATGGATGGAGGCGCAAACTGGGAAAAAATGGATATGGGGCCCGGTGGCCCTACGGATTTTGGGGGTAAAGCAAGGATTGCCATTGCACCTTCATTGCCAAGTATCATTTATGCCAGTATCGGCCTTTCACAAAGCTATGGTTCTGAAGCAACCTGGCTCTGCCGGTCACTTAATTATGGAGATGATTGGGGCGTGGTAAATACGGTAGACTATTCTTCTTACCAGGGTTGGTACTCACATTACGTTGGAGTAAGTCCAACTGATCCGATGAAGCTTTTTTGCGGCGGGATACATCTTTACCAATCAGACAACGGGGGAAGCAATTTACAAATCAAAGAGGGGCTGATAGGCGATTGGTTTCACCCCGATTGGCTACACCTCGACCATCATGACATTGAGTTTCATCCTACATTCCCAAATATCATTTATATGGCACACGATGGGGGCATCCACCGGACTGATGATGGTGGGGAAACATTTTATAGCTGTAACTGGGGTTACCAAACCTCCCAGTTTTATAATGGTTTCTCCTGCTCAGATACTGATTCATTACTGGCAAAAGGCGGATTACAGGATAACTTCTCATGTATTTATGAAGGAGGCCCTAACTGGAGGCGGGTTATTGGTGGTGACGGGTCGTGGTCGGCCATTAACCAGGAAAACAACAATACCCTTTACGGGTCTTATCAATACCTAAATATCAGGCGTTCCAATAACGGCGGATATTACTATTATTCAGTTACCCCCGGTAATCAGGGAAATACAAACTTCATTGCCCCTTTTATGCTTAGCCCCGTTGATAATCAAACCATTTATGCTGCATCAAGTATTGTTCACAAATCAACAAATGGAGGGCAGAGCTGGACCAACACCAACAGCTCATCTCAATTTAACAACAATCCTGTAATAGCTATGGGAATTTCAGACTATGATACAGATGTGGTTTACGTTGCAACCATGCCGTGGTATTCAACTCCGCATGTTTATAAAACAGATGATGGTGGCAGTGAATGGATTGATGTAACAGGAGATTTACCTGATAGACATCCAACCGACATACATGTGGACGTGAACAACCATGATGTTGTGTATATCACATTTGGAGGATTTGAAATACCTCATCTTTTTAAATCGATTGATGGCGGAGAATCATGGACAAATATTGACAACGATTTGCCTGATATCCCGGGATGGTCGGTAATTTCTGATCCTGATCATCCGAATAATATTTATTATGGCAATGAATTCGGTGTATACGCCACTATTGACGGTGGGGAGACATGGCAGGAATTCAATGAAGGAATGGGTGATGGGGTATTTGCCATGGATCTTAAAATTTCTACTTCAAACCGTAAGCTCAGGGTGGCAACTCATGGTAATGGTGTTTTCGAGCGGGATCTGATCAATACTACTGTGGGGGTTGAAGAACCTGCTTTTGTTCAAAATAATTCATTTGACCTGAAAAACTACCCAAATCCCTTTCATACCACAACAATTTTTCAATTTGCCACTGACAACCCACAATTTACAACATTAAAGATTTACGATGTTAATGGAAAAGAGATGTCAACACTTATGAATGAGGTTAAATCAGCGGGCGATTACGAAGTGTTGTTTGATGGCAGCGGCTTGCCGGCAGGGATTTATATCTGCAAACTGACGGTTGGTAATAGATTCGAGACGATTAAGATACAGAAGAATTGATTACATGCAAAAGACTTATGTTGAATACAAATAAAGTACCACCGCCGATACTGTAGAATTGAAATGACAAAATTCAAAAACAAATACCGGATAGAATCAAATAGAATGCCCGGGTGGGATTATTCTGGAAACGGTATTTATTTCATTACAATAATAATTCAAAACAAAGAATGTTTGTTCGGGAATATTGAAAACAGCGAAATGTTTTTATCTGATTTTGGCAAAATTGCAGAACAGGAATGGTATAAATCATTTGAAATACGAGAGGAATTAATTCTGGACGAATTTGTAATTATGCCTAACCATTTGCACGCAATTGTAATTATAAAAAAATCGCACGGGACGGACG
>JAUXII010000261.1 GCA_030621075.1 Lentimicrobiaceae bacterium | reverse complement strand
TGCCTCTTTTAATTTCTGCTCCTTCCTAAGGTTAATATCAAACGCCCTTACATTTCCTTGCTGAAGTTTTCCATTTTCGTAAACACTTAACACATCGCCATTCAAGTCAATAACTATTTCTTTTATGATATGCATTTGAAAAAGATCTTCTGCATCTGCTTTAGTTGAAGGGATATCAGCGGAAGCCAGGATATTCAGGACCTTCTCCCCTCTGATGTTTCTTTCCTGGTATGGTTTTAAAAAGGTTGCGGCAGCAGATAAAATAGCAGCCACTATGATTACCATAACGGATGAGTAAATAAAAATATATCTGTTACTGAACATACTATTTATGTTTTATTTTAGTTCAATATTAATTGTTTTCAAACGCTTCAGGCGTTTTTTGATATTTGACTGAACAATGTAATGATCAATCAACGGTGCAAACACATTCATAAACAAAATGGCAAGCATCATTCCTTCAGGGTATGCCGGGTTTAACACACGGACAAGAACGGCAAGAAAGCCTATCAGGAACCCATATATATATTTTCCTTTTGTTGTTTGTGTTGCGGTAACCGGATCTGTTGCCATAAAAACTGCGCCAAAGGCAAAACCACCCATTATCAGGTGTGTATAGGCCGGAACATCCATGTAACCGTTCATACCCCATGCATTGAAGATCAAGCCCATCAGTAGTCCTCCCACAAAAACAGAAAGCATGATTCGCCAACTGGCAATGCCTGTAAATAGAAGTATAGCTGCACCTATCAAAATAGCCAATGTAGATGTTTCTCCAATGGATCCGGGTATAAAACCAAAGAACATATCGGAAACAGAAGCTGAAATGGGATCTCCAACAAGTGCCTCACCCAAAGGCGTAGCTCCTGAAAAAGCATCAGCTTTATCAGCAATCCATACTTTATCGCCCGACATGTCCTGAGGATATGCGAAAAACAGGAAAGCTCTTGCTATCAATGCCGGGTTTAAAATGTTCATGCCTGTTCCCCCAAAAACTTCTTTTCCTATTATTACGGCAAAAGCCGTTGCGATAGCCACCATCCAAAGGGGGGTGTCAGGGGGTACAATCAGAGGGATCAGCATACCGGTGACCAGAAAACCTTCATTTACTTCATGCCCCCTGAATTGGGCAAAAGCAAATTCAATCCCAAGACCAACAACATAAGAAACAACAATAATGGGAAACACCTGAATAAATCCAAACAAAAATTCAGTCCACAAGCCAGCATCTTGCCCAATCGATAAAAAATGTTGATATCCAACATTCCACATCCCAAACAAAAGTGCTGGTATAGTAGCAATAACCACAACCGCCATTGCGCGTTTCAAATCCATAGCATCGCGGATATGGCTTCCACTCTTTGTAACTGTGTCAGGAACAAAAAGAAAAGTTTCAAAAGCGCCGAACGATGAATGAAGCTTTTCAAACTTTCCACCTTTCTCAAACTGTGGTTTTATCTTATCGATATATCTCCTAAATGATTTCATGCATTGATGTTATATAAACAAATTCTTAACTCATTTCTTTTCTGATATAATCCAGCCCGTTACGGACAATGGCCTGGACATCAATTTTTGAAGTGTCGATAAATTCGCAAAGTGCAAAATCTTCTTCATCCACCTCATAAATACCAAGGCTTTCCATCAAGTCAATATCCTTCACTAAAATTGCTTTTATTAAATAAACAGGATAGATATTCATTGGGAAATATTTTTCAAACTGCCCTGACATGACAAACGCTCTCACGCCTCCGTTAAGGTTAGTGTTGAGGCGATATTTTTTCTTTCCGGGTTGCAGCCAGGAAAAATAAGAACGGCTGACACTGAATTTTTTTAAACGGGGCATAGCCCATCCAATAAATTCAGAGTAATTACCTTCAAGAATAACCGTTACCTGGGTATCATAGAAGCCAATGTAACCATTTCTTTCTATTCTTTTCCCGGTCAACACATTACCACTAATAAACCGAAGGTTCCCTTCGTTTAAATTTCCGGTTATCAATTCTGTAATCGAGGTTCCGGCGATAACCCTGTAATACCGCGGTTTCAATACTTCAGATCCGGTAAGGGCAATGACCTTGGTGGCGTTGTATCGCCCTTCCCGAAACAACCTGCCGATGGTAAGCACATCCTGCGGGTAGAGGTACCACACGCTATCACCTTTGTTGATCGGATCAATATGATGAATTTGCACTCCAATATTACCAGCTGGATGAGGTCCGGTAAAATAATTTATCTGAACTCCTTTTGTTTTGGTAAAAACAGCAGAATGCTGCTCGCCGGCAAATAAATTCAGATGAACTTTCCCATTTGTTAGTTTAGAAATTGCATTAATGCCTGTTTGGAAAAGATCACCATGCCCATGAACAACAAGGTCGTTATCAGGAGCTAAGGGAGCTGTATCAAAGCCGGAAATAAAAATAGCTTTGGGATTATCATCAGGATCAGCAATGATTGAATAGGGACGTTGACGAATAAGTGGCCATAAACCACTTTCAAGAAGTCTTTTTTTAATTTCGTTGCCATCAAGGTCGTTTGGATTAGCTTTCTCAAATTCAAGGTAAGCGATCTCTTCATCAGCCTTTATCCTGATCTCTTCCATAACCCTTTTGAGCCCACGCTTTACTTCGGTTATTTCGCCACTAACCGGTGAAGTAAAAATAATATTCTCGCGATATTTATCAAAATAAACAGGAGAACCGGCTTTTACTTTATCGCCCTCCTTTACAAGCAATTTCGGAAAAACTCCATTAAAATCAGTTGGCTTAAGTGCATAATGGGTTGTTGCTTTTTCAACGATTATTTTTTCGGCTTCTCCATACAGGTTTATATCAAGCCCTTTTTTAATTTTTATTGCCTTTGCCATATATGAAATTGTATTTCGTCGATATAGAAATATCGCTAATTGAAATCTTTCCTTAAATATTAA
>JAUXII010000179.1 GCA_030621075.1 Lentimicrobiaceae bacterium | reverse complement strand
TGAGGTGATTAATAAGGAATATTTAATGAGGAATGACAAATCAGGAATGTCAATGAGGAATAACCAATAACAAATAAAAAATTATGTACAAAGCAGAAGTTTCCTAGTGTTTCCGGTATCCTCTTCTTTTTTGTTTAAATTTTCGGGGGTTATAAGGCGGAGAATCACCAAATTGTTCGGGCAATCGTGCTTTGATGACCGGTTTTCCCAAAAGCTCTTCTATTTCCAGAAACCGGTTTTGTTCTTTTTCATTTATAAAGGTAATGGCTATACCTTCCGCTTCAGCCCGGGCTGTACGGCCTATTCGATGAATATAATCTTCACCATCATTTGGGACATCATAATTAATTATCAGATCGATGTTTTCAATGTCGATACCTCTCGACAAGATATCGGTTGCCACCAAAACATTCAATTCCCTATTTTTAAAACTATTCAGTACTTTTTCTCTGGTTTCCTGGTTCAAATCCGAATGAATAGCTTCAATAGCAAGCCCGGATTTCTTCAGCTCCAGGCTTAATTCTTTCGTACTAATTTTTGTGGAACAAAATATGAGGACACTTTTAAGTTTTTCATGTCGTAACAAATACTTAACCAATGGTTTTTTTTGTGTATCATAAACAACATAAGCTACTTGTAAAACCTTTTCAACAGGTTTTGAAAGAGCTATACTGACTTCTCGTGGGTTTTTCAGCACTCTTTGGGCCAGTGTTCTGATTTCCTTCGGCATAGTGGCTGCAAAAAGCAGTGTTTGCCTTTGTGAAGGCAGGTAGGTGATAATTTTAACAATATCTTCATAAAAGCCCATATCCAGCATTCTATCTGCTTCATCCAGGATTAAAAAATCAAGTTTGGACACTTTAACATAACCCAGGTTCAGGTGGGAAATCATTCTTCCTGGAGTACATATCACAACATCTGCTCCTTCGGTAAGGGCCTGCTTTTCTCTAGAAAAGGAAGTCCCATCGGTACCACCATAAACAGCAATTGAGCTAACAGACGTAAAATAAGAGAAGCCTTCCATTTGCTGATCGATCTGGATGGCCAATTCCCTTGTGGGTACGATAATCAGGGCTTTAATATTTTCATCCTGTTTGGAGGTAACAATTTTATGGATAATTGGAAGGAGAAAGGCAGCAGTTTTGCCGGTTCCTGTCTGAGCTGAGGCAATAAGGTCATTACCGCTCAAAATTATAGGAATAGCCTGTTCCTGCACAGGGGTTGTCTTTTCAAAACCGAGGGCCTCTATGCCCGCTAACAAACCTTTATCGAGGCCAAATTCATTAAATTTCAATATATGTTCCTTTCATAAATAGTATTAAACCTCATATCCCGAATAAGAGTTCGTCTTTTCGGGATTAATTTGTAATTACAACTCTCCAATCGCCGGGCTCTATGATTTCAAACTCAAATATTACATTGTGCTGATAAGCATGGAGTTTATTCCATGTTTTATAATTTATTTTACAAAAGAATGGAAAAGTAATATTTTCATAACCAAACGAATGGCCAATCCTAAACTCATTTCCGGTGGTTCCAAGGATTGAGAATGCTTCAATTTCAGTATTGGGGACCCCATTCATATACAGATCTATTAATACACGGCTCCCATCGCCTAACCTTTTGATTGAATACTTATCGACACTCACCCTTCGGATTACCCGCGGCCTTTCCGGCTTAGGGCCTATATACTTACCATGATCCCAAATACCTGACTGCACGTTATCCTCACCATTTATTTTATACCTGTATACTCCTTCTCCATTCCTGTACCCATCTTTCCACTGTCCGGAATAAACTTCACCGGTTGACCAGGTATATGTTCCACGGCCATAGGGCAAGCCTTGTCTGAACTGCCCTTCATAAGTATCTTTACCCATTGCTTTCCCTTTACCATGAGCCAGTCCTTTTTTGCATTTCCCTTCATAAGTACCAGCTATCTCTGTCAATAATACCTTGCAATCCTGTTGACCGAACAAGAATAAGGAAAACGTACATAAAAACAGAACCAAAGTACTTCTTTTATGCTTTTTCATAATAATGGTTAAATGATTTTACTTTATGTCAACGACCAAAGCTTCTTTGAGATAGTAGGAGCAATCAAAGATAAGGTAACAAAATCAATTTTTGTGTTTTAAATAGAAATAAACAAAATTGAATTCCACCTTCCTATCTTTTGCCTCCTTCTCATCACCCGGACTGAAGTCCGGGGCTAGTCAAAATAAATCCCTTTTTTCTGTCTCCTTCTCACCTACTCAACTACTTATATCAGATATCTGATATCTGGTCCGCCTCAGGCGGATCTGATATCTTTTCTTCTAACTCCTTAACCTTATCCCTAAGCTCCTTTATCCTGAATTCCCTGCCAACAAAAAGTTTATTAAAATATTTCAGTTTATCATTTTTTTCTTCCAATTCGGTGGTACGCTCTTTAACCAGTTCTTCGAGATGTTCGCGGTGTTTGTTTAATTCTTCTTCTGCCTGCTTGCGTTCGGTGATATCTTCATGCATAACAACTACATTTGTCAGATTACCGGATGGGTCAAAGATTGGAAACAACTTGCTGGTTACATAAATCGGATTATCTGAAAATGGAGATATAAATTCGATCTCAGGAACCTTAACGATTTTTCCTTCCAAAGCTTTCTTTATATGTTTGTCAACACCATATTTTATATTTACCGGCTCTTTAAGTGAATTTCTCCCCAGTATAAGGTTCTTATCCGGAATAGAGTAGAAATTCAGGAAGGCTTCATTGAGCATAATGCAAATCCCTTTAGCATCCAACACAAAAGTAGGAAGAGGAGATTGCTGAATTAAACGTTCCAGAAACTGACTTTTAGCTTTAAGCTCTTGCTCTGCCTGTCTTTGTCGAATTGCAATGGAAGCCTGCTTAATAAAAATTTCTATCGTTTCATGATCCTTGATATCTTCAGCGTTTTGTGTAATAAATATAACACAGGTTCCAAACAGCTTTTTATCTTTTGTAAAGCCAATGGTATATATTTTTTCCAGGCTCGCTAATTTTTCAATAGAATTACAAACTACCTTCGGAATCGTTTTTAAGAATATACCATATAACCCTTCTTGATAAAGATGCAATTTGCCATCATTAAGATATGTAAGATTTTCATCTTTTGCATCGTATGTGATACCTGTAACATTTCTTCCGATAAGTTCAGTGATTTTTTTTGTGAATTTTCCCAATCCTGATACGACCTCGGTAGTTAAGATGCTTTTATCCCCGTTAATTGAATTGATAATAACAACAGTACCTTTACCTGTTATTTTTTTTAATTGTTCTCCAATAAAATGGTAAATATTTTCATCAGAAGAGAGTTCGACGAATTTCATTGCGGTTTCAGATAATAACCGGATATTTTTTAGATATTCTTCTTCTTTTTCCCTTTTAATTAATTCTTCCTCTACCCGTTTGCATTCGGTTTTCTCTGTCTCTAATGTCAAAACACGCTTATTAAGCACTTCAATTTTTTCAACCAGTTGTTCTCTGGTTTTATTTTTAAAGTTTTCCATAATATATATTTTTTAAAAAAAATTCTCGATTTCTAATTTGAATTTTCAGTTAATTTTTAAAAAATAAACCACAGATTCACAGATCATTCGTAAATCGTCAATCCTTCTCCATGTTTTCCAGCTTTTCTTCCAGTTTTTTCACCTTATCCCTCAACTCTTTTATCCTAAACTCCCTGTTTACAAAGAGATTGTTAAGTCGCTTCAGCTCATTATTTTTTTCTTCCAGTTCATTTGTTCGTTCTTTAACGAGTTCTTCGAGATGTTCGCGGTGTTTCTTTAATTCTTCTTCTGCCTGCTTGCGTTCGGTGATGTCCCGCCAGACCGTATGTAGAATTTGATCCTTTTCATCAATAGAAATAGCGGTCAACAAC
>JAUXII010000313.1 GCA_030621075.1 Lentimicrobiaceae bacterium | reverse complement strand
ATCTGTAATTTCAGCTCTTGATGGGACTCCTTTTTTAGTCAGGTTTTCCAATACCTGTGTTGCCCAAACATCAGGTATATGTGCAGCTTCGCAAATCCGTAATATCTCTTCCTGAATGCTGGCAAAATTTTTCCAGCCTGTTTCTATCGCCAGATCACCACGGGCTATCATTACTCCAATAGGAAAAGTTTGCATAGATTTTAAAAGTATGCGGGGTAAATTCTTAAACCCTTTTTGAGTTTCAATTTTTAGAATTATACCCATTGTCGTTTCATACTTGCTTAATTCATCCAACAGTTGTTGCACATCATTTTCATCATTTACAAATGAGAAATTTACAGTATCGGCATTAACAGCAACAAATTCCAGGTCTTTCTTATCCTTTTCCGTTAAACCGCTTACTTTCAAATTACTATTTGGTAAGTTGATCCCTTTGTCAGCTCTTAATTTGCTACCGATATCTTTGGCATACAAAATCTTTATCAATAATTCATCCTCATTTACCTCTTCTGTGATTCCTTCGATCTTCCCATCATTAAAAAAAACAGTGTCACCCTTCTTAACATCATTAAATATTTCGGGGAGTGTACAGGAAATGTGTGCATGGTGCAGGAGCTTTCCATTTTCATCGTATTGAGCAGGCTCACCAGGTACCTGTTCTTTGTGCAGGATAAGATAATCATTCACCTTCAGATTTATGTATTGTTCCATTGGAAGCAATTCACCTACCTGATGTGCCAGTTTCTCAGTATTATCAGGTTTGAATAATTTCAATTCGGTTCCTGACGAAACATATGCAGAACTGAAGCAGAACCCCCATCTGCCTTTACCCTTTTTACTCTCAATAATAACTTTAATTTTTTTACTCCGCGTATCTGTAAAATAGATGCTATCGCCTTTTTTAATATTTGTAAACCATTCCTCACTTACGGGAATATGGGCAAATGCTGTATCATCCGGAGATGGAAAATCCGGAGGGGCAATCCAGATTTTAGCCGGATTAACAACATTTCCCATTATATCCTTTTCCGGTCTGATGTGGATTATTTTGGGTCCGGGTTTCACAGAGCCTGTTCTTAGTTTAGGGCCGCCCAAATCCATCATAACTTTACAGTTCTTTGCAAGTTTATTACTTGACTTACGTACGTTTTCAATCATTTTCCCCCAGGTTGCCGGGTCATCATGTGCGCAATTAATCCGGGCACTGTTCATGCCAAGATTCATCAAACGATTAACAAACGGGTAATCATCACCAGCTGAACCGGGCAGTGTAACCATGATCCTTGTTTGTCTTTTTTTCGATTTATAACCAAACAAAAGCTTTGTATTCCGGTTGAGTATTTTTCTACTCTTTTTTATTGAAACAATTCCCTTTCTTTTTTCTTTAACAGGTTTACCGAGTAAATGATTAAGTATGAAACTAAGGGTGAGAAGGCTTTTCATTACATGAGCTTCCACATTCGACAGGCTGGGTAGTCCAAGATCTCTTAACTGATCTTGCAAATGATCAATATCAAAGCTTCTGAACCCAAGATAATGCACCAGGTTTAAAGCACTTTTCCGATAAACAGGGTGGACATTTTCAATTTCTTCGGCATAGTTATTTTCAATTTCCCTGACTTTTTCAATTATTTTTTCGATCTGCTGATTGATGGTAGTTAATTTCTCAGTTTTTGTTATCATGTTCAAATAAAGTTAGTTCTACATAAAATTGCACAAATGTGTAAATTATTAAATCATTATAGCATTGCAGCATTATCGCATTGCAGCATTATCGCATTATAGCATTATAGCATTAATTCATTGTAGCATTACAGCATTACAGCATTGTAGCATAAAGATTCTCATCATTTTTCATCAGTTCACCAATGGCCCATTTACGCCCTCTTCAAAATTCGGGCTAAAACAAAAACCTAAATGTAAAAGTAATGAAACTTTCTTCGTATGACCTGTTATAGGTTAATGTCAATACTGTAAATTAAAATCATTTTCTTTGTTACTGAGAATTTCCCTGTCAGCATTTTATAGAAATAAATTCCTGAAGAAACAGCATTTCCGTTTTCATCCATACCGTTCCAGACAACTGATCCTTCGACAAGCTCAGGATAACAATTCAGGGAAAAGGTTTTCACTTTCTGTCCGTTAATATTATAGATCACAAGCTTTGCATCCTTTGCGTCCTCTGCTGTGAGATTGAAAGAGATAGTTGTGGTTAGGTTGAATGGGTTGGGGAAATTTCCAATTAATTGTGAAGCTATTGGCATAATATCTTCATCTACAGAAACATATCCATCAACATGAATGTAATTCTCTTTAATTTTTGTATCTTCATTATACGTGTTAGACGAAGTTAATGTAACAGTATA
>JAUXII010000159.1 GCA_030621075.1 Lentimicrobiaceae bacterium | reverse complement strand
TTAATTGGACGATTTTCGATGTCAATTGGCGATATGACGATTTTTTAAATCGAACGTCGAAAATTGACAATTGACAATCGCCTAATCTAATCACTGCTTGATAATTTTCCCCACTGTGATGTCAGGTGTTACACCTGACATGTTCACCACCACAACATAATAAAGCCCTGTCCCCACTCTCCTACCCTGCCCGTCACAGCCATCCCAAACAACCTCAGAATGTCCGGGCAGAAACAGATCATTTTTAAAAGTCCGGATAAGTTTTCCGTCGATTGAATAAATTGATAACTCTACAGGATCAGATGTATGTGAAGGTAAACGAATCACTGTTTCCGAAACGAATGGGTTTGGAAAACAGAACAGTTCATTATCCGGCTGGTCTGTGATCTCAGGCACATCCACAACAATATCGCAGGTGATAAATGCACCGCTATCTGTGCACACCACAATATTATAACAATCGATGTATAAATTTTCGGTTATCTCATTTACCAACGTGCATGGCAGGTTGTCATTCATATATGTCAGCTCACCGGAAGCAGGATCAAATGAAGCAACTCCTTCACCCGTACCCTGGCCCGGAACCTGATGCCAACCGAGATACATCAATCCCTCAACATGATATACCGATGTCATGTTTATATCCCAGAACTCAACCCACCATGTCTCTCCAAAATCCAATGAAGACCAGAGCCCTGATGACCATGATTCGTCGGGGAAAATACCATAGAGCACATTATTGGGGCCAAAAGCCATATCTGATATCCACGGAGATCCCACCACAGATTGATGCCAGGTTGATCCACTATCATCTGAGCAAACAATGCCATCAATCATAGATACAACAGAGTAACTGCCCTGGTGGGTCATTGCAAGGCAATCACTGCCGCTAAAAAATAAAACATCTTCCCAGATGACCCCGTCTGCCGATTTTTTTAGTCCGTATTCATGCCCCACATAGTAATCAAAACTATCATAATAAATAAACCTGGGATACATAAGCCACTCAACCACTTCAAAAAAATGTGTTGATAGGTTAAACTTGTATATACCATCTGAATAGCTTCCAGCTCCCATAATCACAAGGATGTTCTCATCATCCAGGTCGCACACCCCCAAAACAGGAAGATTACAAATAAATTCCTGCGCATTAATACCATCCCAAAGTATGATACCGGTTTGAGTGCATAATATTTCCATATCTATCCTGGAATGGTAGTTATTAATTTGGACATCCGTAGGGCCAATGGGTTGCCAATCCTGAGAGAAGGCCGAAAAGGTTAAAAGAGTTGAAAGGAAGAAGACAAAAGATAATAGACGAAAACTGCGGATCCGCCAAAGGCGGACGTCGCTTCGCTCCGCTGCCGACTGCCGACTGTAGGGTAATTTTTTCATAACAGGGTCCTTTAAATAATGTGTTAATGAGTTAATGATGAATTTTAAACATATAAAGGTACAACATATTTAGAAAAAAGTCAAACTTTCATTTTAAAAATTCAAGGATCATCTCAAGAATGCGGACTTCATTTTTTCCGATAAATTAAAATCAGCCATCTATTTGCTTAGTTTATCGGGATTCTTGCCTATGTTTTTGTCATCAGATTTCACCCTGCGTTCCAGTTTCTTAATGTCCTCTTCTGGTGGTAGTTCTTCGGGTTTAATGCCACGGTCGAGCAAAAGTTCACGAACGCCTTTATTGTTTTTAATGTGTTCATTTGATATTTGCCTTTCAGTATTTAAGCCACGTTCTTTTGTGTTGAACACGGTAATTTCTGTTGCAAAATCTTTGGCTTTTACTGTAATAGTTGGAAGAAAATCAGCCAATGCTCTACCTTTGGGCACACCCAATCTATTTTTCATAGTTTGCGTAGTATTTCCGCCAAAAAGGGCTGAGTCGCCTTTGCTACGTATTAATCCAAAATTACGATCGTTTTTGGTACGCTCATAAATTAATTCCGACAATTCTTTTTCGGAGTAAGTAAGTTTCTGCCTTGCCGTTAAACGCTCCCAATCATTTATGCGTTTTTTAATCAATTCAAACTTTCTGGTTTGTATGGCAAAATAGTTTTGTGCAAAAGCAATTGATTCTTTATGCGGGTCACCATTTTGAGCTATCAGATAACATGCGTATCTTGTAAGCATGATATCCTGAATTTCTTTTGATGCTCCTTTAGGCATTGCTATCGTTTTGTTGACATCAACAAAATGATCGAAAACCGTGTTATTAGTGGCTTCACAGGAAATCTTCGCTTTTGTTATTACTTTAAAAAAGTTTCGCCATTCGGAGTAACCAAGCAAATGTTGTAATTCTCTTGCAAACCAGAATTCTACACCATTTTCGGTTGTGTATGAGTGTCCCTCAAAATTCTCGGTTAATGACTTTATTATTTCCGTTTTCATGCTTATTCGTTTTTCATTAAAAAACAAAGTTAAAATTATTAGCACGAATCTAATTGAGGGATGGCAAAAATTAACTATTTATGAAATTAATAATCCCTTCTGTTTCATCCGGATGAAACCACTTTATGGTTGGGTCTTTTTTGAACCATACAAGCTGTCGCTTGGCATAACGCCTTGTATTGGTCTTGATATTCTCAATAGCTCGCTCCAGGTCATTTTTACCATCCAGAAAATCAAAAATTTCCTTATACCCTACCGTATTCAGGGCATTTAAATGCTTGTATGAATAAAGCGACTTTACCTCATCTACCAACCCATTCTCAATCATTTTATCTACTCTTTGATTGATGATATCAAACAGTTCGTTCCTCTCACGGTTTAAGCCAATCTTAATCGTATTAAATCGTCTTGGCTTCGATTTGTTTTTACGTAGATCAGAATATTTTTTACCTGTTGTCAAACATACCTCAATGGCCCTGATTAACCTTTTGGGATTTTCTTGATCTACTACAGCGAAATACTGTGGATCCAAACCGGCAAGCTGCTCCTGTAATGGTTCTATGCCTTCATTTTCCAATAGTTTGGTCAACTCCTTTCTTACTACCGGGTCCGGATCAGGTAGATCATCAATACCGTAACACACTGCATTAACATACAATCCTGACCCTCCAACCATCACCACGTACTGATCTCTTTTAAAAAGGTTATCAAAAATAGCGAGCGCTTCTGTCTCGAACTTGTGAACATTATACTCTTTATTAATTGAGAGGTGACCAATAAAATGGTGTTTGGAAAGCTGTAACTCTTCCTTTGAAGGAGGGGCAGTGCCAATATTCAACTCCTGGTAAAACTGACGGGAATCGGCCGAAACAATTTCAGCGTTAAATTCTTGCGCTATTCTTAATGAACATAAGGTTTTTCCAACTGCTGTGGGGCCAACAATTACGATAAGGGTTTTATCCGGAGGGGTGTCATCTCCATTAATCATCAAAATAGGATTCAAAATCGTCACTATCCATATTTCCCTTCAATAATTCTTCAAATTCTTTAAGAAGCTCGTTCTGGTCAACTTCAGGGGGGGTGAAATTATCTTCATTCATCTTTTTCTGATCGAAAAAAGAGCCAACACTCTTTGTGATAGCCGGATACTTTTTACCAGACTCAAATTTAAGAACAGAGATCAGTTCAATATAAATTGCTCCCTGATTCAGGATGTCGTATTCATAAAGCAAACGTTGTTGGGGATCGATAATAAAATCTTTAAGTACAGATTGATCCATTATTGCCGTTGAAGTATCATTAGAGGAAAACTTTTTGCTCTCCTCATCCTGATCCGAATCGCCATATCCGGATCCCATATCAATAAGGGTAATTTCCTGCAGTTTCTGCCACTTTTTGTCGCAAACAAAAAAAGAGGCAAGTTCACTACCAATAAAACCTGTGGTTTTTCGTATCACTTCATGAAAATCGCTAAAAGTCTGATTTGATGCAATTTCTATATCACGCATAAAATCATCATTTTCATCATTCAACAACCTAAACCTGTAAACATGCATAAAATTAATAAGTTAATACAATCAATATAATAATATATGAAAGATCGTTTTTGAATAAACAAAGTTAATATCAAAATC
>JAUXII010000260.1 GCA_030621075.1 Lentimicrobiaceae bacterium | reverse complement strand
ACCTTTTCTTTTATCAGGTCAAAAAATACTTAGTGCCTTTCTGTTTTAGAGTTCTATTAAATAATAATGTGACAAGTGCGTAGTGCATCTATTCTTGATTTATATTGTATAATTATCTTATATTGTATTTGAGTGATCTTGGTAATCTTAAATCTGAAGGTCTCCGAGAGCGTCCTTAGCGATGAATTCGCATCGGATCGAGTTAAAAAAAACTCAGTGGAAGGCGTTTTAGAATAAGAATAAAATTGTCAGAATGGTATTTCGGAAATGTCAAAAAACCTTACCGACATTATCGCGAAACTGCGTTAATTTTTGGTTACATCTTTGGAAACTGCCGCAAGTGATAAAAAATTTGCTTTTTTGTGGCCTATGTGTGGACCATTGCAAAATAATAAAACGTAGCCGACGAAATATATTAGAATAATAATCATTTGAAAAGGTGGACGTTTTGTATGATTTACCCTCAATAATTGTGCAAATTAAGGCTGCTGAAAAGGAGCTATTCGCTCTTGATGCAAAGAGGACGGTTCTGGAAGAAAGAATTAAGCAGCTTCAAAAACTAAAACATTCCATTGCCAAAGTCCGGGATCAATATGCTCAGCCAATTTATGGAAAAGTCACTAACGAATCATCCGAGAAAGATAAAATTGCTCTATTTCGTTCTTTATTCAAGGGACGAGAGGATGTTTTCCCAAAAAGATTTGAAAGTTTAAAAACAGGTAAAAGTGGATATCAGCCGTGCTGTCGTAATGAATGGATAAGAGGTATTTGCAGAAAACCAAAGGTAAAATGTGCAGATTGTGAAAACCGTGACTTTATACCTGTTACTGACGATATAATAAGAAATCATCTTACGGGTATTGATGTGTATAGCCGGTCTAAACGGAATTATACTGTTGGTATTTATCCATTATTGCCGGATGAAACATGCTGGTTTTTAGCTATTGATTTTGACAAAAAGAACTGGATGGATGACGTTTCAGCATATCTTGAAACCTGTAAAACATGTAGTGTCCAGGCAATTCTTGAACGATCACGTTCAGGTAATGGAGGGCATGTATGGATTTTCTTTTCTGAACCTATTCCTGCCAGTCAGGCAAGAAGGCTTGGGTCTTTCATTTTAACGGAAACAATGGATAGGCGACCTGAAATCGGGCTTAATTCATATGATCGTTTCTTTCCCAGTCAAGACACAATGCCGAAAGGAGGATTTGGTAACCTCATTGCACTTCCGTTTCAAAAGAAGCCGAGAGAAAAAGGTAACAGTGTTTTTTTGGATGAAAACTTTATACCACATCAAGACCAATGGGGATTTCTTTCATCAGTTCAAAAGATGTCGCTTTCAGAAGTTGAAAAAATTATAAACCAGGCTGTAAACCGTGGAGGAATCATTGGTGTAAAGATAGTTGCAATAGATGAAGATGACATTGAACCATGGCTTGAGCCACCATCAAGGAAAAATAAAGAAATTCCCATTACGGGGCCACTGCCCGATCAGATCAAGTTAGTTCTTGGAAATCAAATCTATATTGAAAAAGAAATATTGTCACCATCTTTAAGAAATCGGATAATCCGGTTAGCTGCATTTCAAAACCCTGAATTTTATAAAGCACAGGCAATGCGGTTTCCAACTTTTGATAAACCTCGAATCATTAATTGCTGTGAAGATTTTCCAAAGTATATAGGTATCCCGAGAGGATGTCTGGAGGAAATAATTTCACTCCTTGAATCATTAAACATTGAAGTCCAGCTAATTGATGAACGTTTTCATGGAGAACCTGTTGATGTTAAATTTATGGGCACATTACGACCGGAACAGGAAAAAGCGGCTGAAGTTATGCTCAATTCCGATACCGGTGTTTTGTCTGCATCAACAGCTTTCGGTAAAACTGTTATTGCAATATATCTAATTGCCAAACGTGGTGTAAATACATTGATACTTGTTCATAGAAGACAATTACTCGATCAGTGGGTAGCACGTTTGAGCAGTTTTTTAAATCTTGACCCCAAAAAGATCGGTCAGATTGGAGGAGGCAAGCGCAAGCCGTCAGGAGTTATTGATGTGGCAATAATTCAAAGCATAAGTAGAAAAGGGATAGTGGACGATATTGTTGGAGAATATGGGCATCTTATTGTGGACGAGTGTCACCATATTTCAGCAAGAAGTTTTGAAATTACAGCAAGGCAAAGCAAGGCAAAATATATTACAGGCCTTTCAGCTACTGTTATTCGCAAAAATGGACACCATCCCATAATTTTTATGAATTGTGGTCCTGTAAGATATAAAGTGGACGATCGTAAACAGGCTGACAACAGGCCGTTTAGTCATAAAGTCATCGTACGATCTACAGATTTTCAAATTCCTGTACACCTGATAAACAAAAAATCTCTTATGATTCATGAGCTATATGCTGCGTTGATTGTTGATGAAAAACGAAATCAGATGATTGTTGAAGATATTGTCAGAGCTGTAAATGAAGGACGTATTCCGGTTGTTCTGACTGAAAGGCGTGAACATCTTGAAAAATTGTCATCTTTGCTTTTTTCAAGAGTAGAAAATATTTTTATAATGAAAGGCGGGATGGGGAAAAAGCAAAGGAAGACACTTGCAGACAAAATGAAGGCTGTTGATGCTGAAAGAGTTATTTTAGCTACTGGCCGGTATCTTGGTGAAGGTTTTGATGATTCCAGGTTGGACGCTTTATTCTTAACACTTCCTGTATCATGGAAAGGTACGTTGTCACAATATGCCGGACGACTTCACCGCCTGCATGATATGAAAACAGAGGTAATTATATATGATTATGCGGACTTAAATGTTCCGATGTTGGCAAAAATGTATGGAAGACGGGTGTCTGGATATAAGACAATAGGATATGAAATAAATGAATAGTATCAAATAGGTTGCGATAGAAGTGGATGTAGCCAGGCGATTAAA
>JAUXII010000130.1 GCA_030621075.1 Lentimicrobiaceae bacterium | reverse complement strand
CCTTGCGGGAAAAATTTCCCCAGGTCAATGTTGGTGGCAATATCGTATTGAACAATTTTTTCTTTTTGTCGTTCATTCACCTTTTTTTCAATACTACCAAACCCGGGTGTACTGATAGTACCGCCGAAAACCACATTCCCCAGGTCGGCCAGGTTAGCGCTTAATCGTCCGGTAGCTGCCCACCCAGGGCGGTTATTAAAATCAGTCAAGCGCATTTCATTCACCCAGATTGTGGCACATTTTGGTTCCCCATCATCATTATCCGAAATTGAAACTTTTTTCGGGTTACGGATACCCAGCATTAAAACTTGCACATCACTGGTACTTGGCGTTCCCACAATTGTAATTTTATTATTTCCGTCATACACAATGTATGGTTGTGATGTAGTCATCCAGTCATATTCCTGCAATGCTGCATTTCGTTGACGTTTAGCCTCAACAATTTTCTCAAGATCTATTTCAATCTGGTTTGCTTCAGGCCATATCAGATCCGGATCTGATGTATACCATGGCGTAAAAGTTAGTGGCAGTTCATATTCATAATAGTTTTGTGTAAAATCTGCACCCATTCTCACGAAAAGAGTCAAATCGCCATAATTAATTGTTTGGGCAGGATATGCATCTTCTGCATGGACATACATCTTAAGTTTCTTGTACTCCCTGAAGTCAAAATCAGTGGTTTTATATGCTGCACGGGCATCGCCATCAAGCAGATCACAAACCTGCAACATCATCGCCTGCTCATTGAGTTGTTGATAATTGGTTGTTGCCAGGTTAATTTCTCTTTCTATGCCAGGAGGAATAACATAAGGAATAGGCACACGATCGCCGTTTTCCTCAAAACTAACGGTAGAAATGTCGAAGGAAGTTCCGCTTTGTTCGTCGTTGGGAATATACTCTCCCGGGTAAAGTAGATCATACTTATACCTCCGCCATTCACTTCGTACTAATCCGAGAGTGGCAAATCGTAAGACAATACCTTCCTGAAAATCCGAGAGTAGCATTCGCATAAAGCGAATTGATTGAAAATTTTGAATATTTCCTACAATCTTATCAGGCGCTGTTACCGGAACCTTGAACTGATACCAGGTAACCTCTCCTCTTTCGCCATTTTCAAGTGGAATATTTCTGGCAATTCTTTTATCGGCAATGTAATTTTCCCCTACTTTCATATTTCCCGAATCGAGTTCTAATACATACTCAAAATATCTTTCAGACTCACTCAGGGTATTATCGTTATTAATATCTTCTACGTTTGGCAATTGAGTGGCTGAGGTAGGATAATTTTCAGGGTTTTGCTCATCACTTGGAGAGTTGCCTTCTGGGCCGTTAAACATTTTATATCGTTCCAGAATGCTGGAATACTGTGGATTTTCGTCGTAATCTGATCCTCTGAAATAGTGGTAGTTATCAGCTGAAGGATCTTCAAAAGCATTGGCATAAGCCTTGTTGTTGGTGCCATTAAAATAGTCAAGAATCTTCCTCATATAAGAATCGTTAAAAAATGATCGCTCATCGGTATCGGACAATCCGTCGTATCCAACATCCTGATAAGACCTGGATGCAGGAATGTTATCGAAAGAGTTAACCAAAGCCTGCAAAGTAGGAACTCTTCCCCAGACAGTTGTATCCACATTCGCAACCTCTTCTGAAGTAGGAAGTCCGTTTTCGTAACTCTTTCTGGAATCTTTCAACAAATCTTCTGAGATATCACCTAGCTGAAAAATCAATTTACCTCCCGATCCACTATTGGGAGATCCTTCAGCAAACGGATCCATCATCCAAAACTCGATATATTCAACATTAGTAGCTTCAAAATCGGTAGTTTCAATTTTCCGCATGATACCTGCCCAACGTGTATCTGGTTCTTGAAGAAGTCCATCTTCGCCAATACCGGCAGATATGGAAGTTGGCTCAACGTCATAATTATATGGGCCTCTTTCGGCCGGATAATATGCCAGGTTAAAAACAGCTATGTTTAAAGGCTGATTATTTGGCGGGTCGATATTCGGGAATATTTCATTTTCCGGAATATATCTAACATAGTGGCCTGACAATTCAGCTGCTGAGATGTTTGGCGGTTTCAGGTTACCAGACCTTTGGTAAAACAAAGGGTCGATAATATACCACGACAGCTTGGCCCTGTTAAAGCCATACGCCAGGTTATTTGAAAAATCAGATTCCGGGAAGTTAACCGGATCCTGAGGTGTACTGGCTAAAAACCAGGTACTGTAATTTTTCAGATCGATAGTTGATTTAGTCCCTTCAAAGTCATCAATATAAGAGGTTCCTGACTTACCAATTACTTTGGCATGGCCAGGGATAAACTGCGCAAACTCACCATCGATAGTAACCCTGGATTGTGCTTTAGTAGAGATAAACGGCAACATATCTACCAGTTTGGTAATAAAAGGAGATTCTTTTTGATAGCTCATGTCGACGCCCCACATAGTATTGGATATAGGTTCATCGCCGTAATTGGTTTTTTGCGTTAAAGGCCTCTCGCGAAGATTCAAAATGGTAGCACCCAGGTTCATATTCCTGTTAACCAGGTAATCCATATGAGCTCCCACCAAGCGTTGGGTTTGGATATTAAACATGGAATTACTTTCCATGGATATGTTTATGGGTGTTCCGGAGTTAAGGATCCCCTCATTAATAATACGAACACGCCCCAGGGTGTAGTCAACCGTATAATCCACATTCTCGGTCAAAGGGATTCCCCCTGCTGTTACTTTCACTGAGCCCTGGGGGACATTAATGGCATTGAGCGAAATTTCCGACCCGGAAGCGGACTTATACATCCCTTCAATAATATACTTATTCTTCTCAGGGTATTGCTGTGCCCCATATTTTGTTAATGTATACAACGAATCATAAGCATACTTATCGGCTAATTCGGTGTTATCACCAAATTTTGCCCTCAGGTAACTACCAAAGGGCTCAAGAACAGTAAAATACAATCTACCGTTTGAAGATTGGAAAGTACCACCGGTGGTAGCAGCATTGTTAATAAAATCGAAAACCCCATCATGAGGAGGATTGAAGAAAGGGTCAAGGTTATCAAGATTAAGTACTCTAAGGAGGGGAACACCTTCAACTTCAGGTGGCCCTTCAGTAAGATAGCCAGTCGGAACACCATTGTCATTTCCTGAGTAGAGAATATTCAACACAAAGTCTTGAGGATTAACCTGATAAGCGCCAATTGAATATACATTTTTCATCATCAGGTTCCACATTGGGATTGCTGTGTTAACGGCAGTGCTTTTCAATAGCTTAACCACGAGGCAGTTGGGTGGGGTGATTCCCATATCCGATAATTCACCTACCTGGAAAACACTATCAATACCAATTACCGTATATTGGTAGGCTACGGCTAATACTTGGTCGGCATTTAACCTGGTGTTTATAGAAATAAATCCAAGCTTGTTATTAAATGAATACTCATTTGGTTTCAGCTTACGTGCACTTTCTACTTTTTCATAATCGATGCTGGATATAAAATTTGACGGATGAGAATTCAGGTAGTCGCTTACCGTGTTAATGTTCCGGATTTGCAACGAATCAAGCTGAAAAAGAAGATTATTCGAATAATTAGATGGGTTAGTGTACGGTTGAGGAACCGGGTGAATATTTGTGTTGTAAGGTTGACTTTCTCCCAGGTCGGCAAAAGCCACGATATTTCTGTTTTCCTGAACAGCCGGCCCGATATTGGTAATCCAAACTTCCATCTTAGTAATGTTTACCGCGGAGCTGATGATGGGCAAATCCCGAAGAGCCTCTTCGTATTTATCCCGAAAATATTGTGATACAAAAAAGTGCCGGTTCTCTTCATATTCATCGGCTTTCAGGCTAAAGGGAGTTGTTTGTGCACCTCCTTCAACCCTGACATTAGTAGTTTGGCTTTTTTGTTCTGAATAAACAGCAGTAACCATTGCCCGCCCGAATTGCAACTGTGTTTTAAGGCCGAACAAGCTTTGGCTCCCGGTAATCAGGGTACTGTTAAGAGGCAGGGTTACATCTCCGGCTTCAATGAGTTTGATAATCTCATCTTCTTTCCCTTCGTACCGTAATTTCAATTTATTTTCAAAATCGAATGTGGCTTCGGTGTTATAATTGGTGGTAAATTCAATTTTATCGCCGATTTTAGCCACCACATTCATTTGTATCTTCTCTTCAAAGTCAAAGTTGGTAGTCCGTCTCTGCCTCACATTCAATGCCGGATCGTCTCTTTTTGTAGATAAAACGCCAAAAATCAGTTCAGCAGATCCTTGAGGTCTGATATCGATGGTATTACTCCCAAAAATTCTATCAAAAGCTTCCCCGCCGATATGGAGCTGCGGAATAAAACCAGTTCGCTGAGATACACCTGATGCTCTGGCTCGTTCCCTCCAGTAATTTTCAAGAGAATTTTGCATGTCATACTCCATGTATTCATCATAAGTCATTGGTATCGGAGTACGGTATCGAAGCGAACCTATTTTCCTTGTAATAACATATTGGTTATTATCCATATCATATTCAACTTCAGTAGTGACATTGGAGGGTTGGCCAAGGAACAAGCCATTTTGATTATCCTGTCCGGTGGTTGGATATCCGGGATCATCATGAAAGGGGTAGGGCAAATCGATTTCAGTGGAGTCGTTTAAAAATGTACTATCAGGCGGGTTGATGGACTGCGGAAGCATAGCATA
>JAUXII010000108.1 GCA_030621075.1 Lentimicrobiaceae bacterium | reverse complement strand
CGACATGGCTACGATCCGACTTGGGATTATATTGTTTTTTTCGGCCCTGCTTGCTAACAAAATCTTAACCTCATCGGCATATCCTACCAATTACGGATATATGTTTTTTATTGCTTTTGGAGCACTTTTCATTGCATCGCTTGGTTTTTGGAACATTAAAGAAGTAACCCCGTCCAGGATGGCTGTTAAAAATCCGGAGCACTTTTTTCAACTTATTAAAACCGAACTGAAACAAAATCAAAAGCTGAAATACTTTTTGGGATTTATCAATACCATGGGAATTAGTATTGCCCTGCTTCCCTTTGTAATTCTATATGCAAAAGAGTTTTGTCACACACAAAGTGCCGACACGGGCTTGTTCTTGCTTTATAAGATTATAGGTAGCGTGGCAACCGGTTTTATCTTGTTCTTCCTTGCTGGAAGGTATAAATACCGTTATCTTCTTTATGGAAGTGCAGCCCTGGCTTTCGCTCTTCCGTTGTTTATACTTCTTTCTTCTGAAATGCCTTCATTCATTATCATTTTTTTTATCGGGGGTATCATTTTTACAGCCTACTCTATTTCGATGAATGGCGTATTGTTAGAAGTTTCAGGAACCGAAAATCGCACCTTATACACAGGTATAGCAGGTGCCGGTAATATACTACCGGCCCTTTTTCCATTATTGGGCGGATGGATCATTAAGCAATTCGGATTTCAGCCTTTTTTTATCCTGTTTATGGTCGTGATTTTGTCCTCTTTGTTTTTTATCTATAAAATCAATTGTAAAAAATAAAAATATGTTACAATTACAAAGCAATTTCATTTTCCCTCCTATTAAACTCGGTTATACTGAAGGAGACGGGAAAGTAAATCAAAAACATCTTAATTTTTACAGGGAAAGAAATAAATATATTGGTGCCATCACACCGGAACCGCTATATATGGATCCGGGTTTGAGGGAACTGCCCACTCAACTTGGTATTGATGATAGTAATAAAATTTCCGGGTTGCAGCTCCTCAACGAGACCATTCACCGGTATGGGGCCAAATCAATAGCCCACCTGAACCATCCCGGAAGAATGGCCAATCCTAAACTCCCCGGAAATTTCTTTTGGTCATCAACCGATAAGGCCTGCGAAAACGGTGGTGCCATCCCTGAAAAGATGGATAGGAGAAAAATTGATATTGTAATACAATTATTTGTTGACAGCGCAAAAAAAGCTGTGGCTTCCGGGTTTGATATGATCGAACTTCAATTTGGGCATGGCTATTTAATGGCACAATTCATTTCCCCGGCAGTCAACGATAGGGACGATGAATATGGCGGAAGTTTTGAGAACAGGATCAAGTTTCCGGTTGAAGTCGCCAAAGCAGTCAGGGAAGCAGTTGATATTCCTATCATTGCAAGAATCAGCGGGGATGAAATGATCCCCGATGGCTTTCATATTAAGGATATGGTTAAGTTTTCCCAGTTGCTGAAAACTAATGGTATTAACGCAATTCATGTGTCAGCAGGCTCTGTTTGCTCAACTCCCCCCTGGTTTTTTCAGCATATGTTTGTTCCAAAAGGTAAAACATGGGAACTTGCCAGGCAAATTAAAGATGAAGTAAATATTCCAATAATATTTGTAGGACAGATTAATAGAAGAGAAGATATAGAAAATATTAGGAAAAATTATAATGCTGATTACATAGCCATAGGCAGGGCATTAATTGCCGATCCTGATTTTATCGGAAAATGTATAAAAAAAGCAGAAGGAAATATTCGTCCCTGCCTCGCCTGTGCAGAAGGTTGTCTGGGGGGTGTAAAAACAGGGCAAGGTCTTCAATGTCTTGTGAATCCTAAAATTGGAAAAGAAACTAAGGTTTTTACTTTGGCTGATAAGTCAAAACATTATGCTGTTGTTGGAGGTGGACTGGCAGGAATGGAAGCTGTTTTAACATTGAAGAGAAGAGGCCATCATGTTGATCTATACGAAAGTAATGAATTAGGCGGACAATTTAACCTGGCCCCGCTTACTCCAAATAAAAAATCTATGGCTGCTTTAATTCCATACTTTGTAAAAGAGTTAAAAGATAATAATATAAATGTTATTTATAAAGAAGCCGTGAAATCAGATTTAATTAATAAATATGATGGAGTAATTATTGCATCCGGCTCTAAACCTGCAAGCATTAAAATACCCGGGTTAGATAAACCCTATTGGGCGGAGATCTTGCGTAAAGAAAATTTACCAAAAAATAAAAAAGTATTGATAATTGGGGGAGGTCTTATCGGCGTTGATATAGCAACGGCGTTAATTCCCCTGAACAACCAGGTAATTATTGTTAAAAGAACAACTGATTTTGGAGAAGATATGGAAGCAATTGCCAAAACTCTTTCTTTAAAAATGATGAAAGAAAAAGGAACTGTTTTCAGCGATCATACTTATATTAAAAAAGTAGAAGGGAGTAC
The DNA here is from genome assembly GCA_030621075.1 of Lentimicrobiaceae bacterium. Next base: position 2,740 of record JAUXII010000108.1, on the reverse strand, counting down.
GATTTATGCCAATAAAAATGGAAAAAGTATTCAATTCAACGATGTTGACCTTATTGTGGTTTCAACAGGTATGAGGAGTTTTAATCCGTTAAAGGAGGAATTAAAAAATGATATTCCAATTTACATTGTTGGTGATGCGAAAAAGGTGGGAAATGCACAGGATGTTATTCATGGGGCTTATGAACAAGCAATAAATTTATAAAATGAATTAGATGACAAAAAAATATTCCCTTTGTCCCATCCGGCAGCACTTCTTTACAATCCGTCTTTTGAACCTGAGACAATAAAGAAATACAAAAAATTGAAAACTTTTTTGTATGGAAACTTAAAAACCCGGGATAAACTGGGTTGATGATGTAATTCCTGAAGGATTACTATTGAAATCAACAACGATCATTACCGGTCTGGTTGGCTCGGGTAAACCGCTGATTGGGAAAATATTTTTTGCTACTTTTGCCTTTCCCTGAAAACAAATCTTCTAAAATTATTTACGTATGAAATTAATCAGCAGAACAGCCCTGTTATTATTCGCCCTTTCATTCATTTTCAATACCTCTGCTCAGAATAAGATGCTTACCCTGGAAGATGCTACCTGGATGAACTCCGATCTTCGTCCGCAATCATTACGCGGATTGCAATGGAGAGGCGAATCTGACTCTTTTACATGGATTGCAAACAACAGCCTTGTTTCAGGAAATGTAAAAAATGAAAATGTTGATACATTATTGACCCTCCAAGCCCTGAATTCTGTTTTTTCACTAAAAGAATTTGACAAATTAAAAAGATTCCCTTCTATAACCTGGATCACCAACGATAAATTTATGTTTACCCATAATGATACGTTATTCTCTTTTGAGGTAAATAATCAAGAATTAAAAAAAAATAACGAGTACCCTGAAAAAGCCAAAAATACCGATATCAATAAAACCACCTTTGCCATAGCCTATACCATAGAAAATAATCTTTACGTTGCTATAAACGGCGAACAAATTGCAGTTACCAATGATGAAGATGCAGGCATTGTCAATGGCCAGAGTGTGCATCGCAGCGAGTTTGGCATTTATAAAGGCACTTTTTGGTCACCACAGGGAAACTTTCTTGCCTTTTACCGTATGGATGAGACTATGGTAACTGATTATCCCCTGGTGGATATCGACACCCGGATAGCTGAAGTTAAAAATACCAAATACCCAATGGCAGGGATGACGAGTCATGAGGTTACCATTGGCATTTTTAATCCGAAAACCAACGAAAAAATATTCCTTAAAACCGGCGAACCTGCTGATCAATACCTGACAACTGTGACCTGGAGCCCGGATGAGAAATATATATTTGTTGGCCTGCTCAACAGGGATCAAAATCATCTTAAACTAAATAAATATGACGCTTCTACCGGCGAATTTATACAAACGCTATTTGAAGAAAAGGATAATGAATACGTTGAGCCGGAACATGATTTATATTTTTTGAACAGCAACCCTGAACACTTCTTATGGTTCAGTGAGCGAGATGGCTATAATCATTTATACCTGTATGATATTAATGGCAACCTTATTAAACAGATAACAAAAGGTGCATGGACAGTTACTTCTTTCCTGGGAACGGATCAAAACGACAAGAAAATCTTTTATGTTTCCACAGAGGAGAGCCCCATCGAAAAGCAGATTTACTCTTTAGAGATGAAAAGCGGGAAAACAACCCGGTTATCATCCGTAAAAGGAACGCACAGAGCAATACTAAACAGTGACGCCGGCTATTTCATTGATATTTACAGCAGTCAGAGTGAGGATATCACAAGGGAATATGCGCTGATTGATACCAAAGGTAAAACGAAGCGTACCCTGTTAAAAAATGTTGATCCGTTAAAAGACTACAACCTGGGGGAAACTTCCATCTTTACGATTAAAAACCCTGAAGGCACTGATCTTTATTGCAGAATGATCAAACCTCCGGATTTTGATCAAACCAAAAAATATCCTGTTTTCCTTTATGTCTATGGCGGGCCTCATTCACAACTTGTTTCAAATTCGTGGCTTGGAGGCGGCGGACTGTTCCTGAACTACATGGCACAGCAAGGTTTCATCGTCTTTACACTTGATAATCGGGGTACAGGTAACCGGGGTATTGATTTCGAACAGGCTATCTTCAGGGATATGGGTTCTGTGGAGGTGGAAGATCAAATCGCAGGAATAAATTACATGAAAACCCTCAACTTTGTCGATCCTGATCGCATTGGCGTCAATGGGTGGAGTTACGGTGGATTTATGACCATCTCCCTGATGCTCCTGCACCCTGATGTTTTTAAAGTTGGTGCTTGTGGTGGGCCGGTCACTGACTGGAAATATTACGAAGTGATGTACGGAGAACGTTATATGGATACTCCGGAGGCAAATCCTGAAGGGTATGAACATTCTTCATTATTGGACAAAGCTGAAAACCTGCAAGGAAAATTACTGATAATTCATGGAACAGAAGATCCAACCGTAGTGTGGCAACAGAGCTTACAATTTATTAAAAGCTGTATTGAAGCCGGCAAACAGGTTGATTATTTTGTTTACCCCGGCCATGGGCACGGTGTTCGTGGGAAGGAGAGGCTGCATCTGAACACAAAAATGGCAACCTACTTTTTGAACAATCTATAAAGGCTATCCCAGAGCCACTCCTGTTTTGTGTGGTAAAGTTCCTTTAAATTTTAACTGCTTGTAAGCCTTTTAGTTATAAAAATAATAACTTAAATTGG
>JAUXII010000109.1 GCA_030621075.1 Lentimicrobiaceae bacterium | reverse complement strand
CGGGACCCACGGCTTAAAAGGCCGTTGCTCTACCAACTGAGCTACTGAATCTTTTTATTAAGGGGCTGCAAAGGTAATAATTAATAATTAGAAATTGATAATTTGGAAGCTGAAAATATAAATTTCATAGTACACCTTTCCCTTCCCTTATGATAATTGCCTCATCTGTAGTACAATCAATTATTGTAGAAGGTTGATTGTCGCCATACCCACCATCAATTACAATATCTACTTTATCTTTATATCTTTCATAAATTAGTTCCGGGTCAGTAGTATACTCAACAATTTCATCATCATCATGAATAGAGGTTGACATGATTGGGTTACCAAGTTCCCGTATTATCTCCAGGATAATATTATTATCAGGAACCCTTATTCCGACAGTTTTTTTCTTGCTTTGAAAGATCCTTGGAACATTGCTGTTGCCATTAAGGATAAACGTGAATGGTCCGGGAAGGCTGGATTTCATCAGCTTATAAACCGGATTGCTAAATGGCTTTGTGAAATCGGAAATATGGCTCAAATCATGGCACAAAAATGAAAAATTTGCTTTTTCTTTTTTTATCCCTTTTATCCTTGCAATTTTATCGATGGCTTTGCTGTTGAAAATATCGCAACCCAACCCATAAATTGTATCGGTAGGATAAATAATAATTCCTCCACTGTTCAGGCAGTCCACTACTTTTTTTATTTGCCTGAGACTGGGAGTTTCCGGGTGGATTTTTAACAACATAATTACTGAAATAGATCTAAAAAAAACAGGGTAAGCTACTTATATCGCACCGCTCAACCATTTACCCTTGCTTCCTTCCAGACCTGGGGGAGTTCAACGGGAGCTGGTCGTATAAGACTTACCCCGTGCAAAGATACTTATTTTCCGTACTTAAACATCTTGTATCTTATTTTTTTAATCATTCCAAGTTTATTACCTTTGCTTTACCAATTAACTTAAATTAATATCTTATGGAAACAACAAAAAAATCACTTTTCAGTTCTTCGTTGTATTATGGGTTAATTCTTGGAGCTATATTAATAGTTATTAGCCTCTTATACTATATCCTTGATGTGGATATGTTTAATTTTGGCTTCATGGCATTAAGCCTCCTGGTTAATGTTGCTATTGTTATCGTTGTTATGTTGCTGGGAATGAATGCATACAGGGATAAGTCGCTGGGTGGGGAAATATCATTTAGTACTTGCTTTTTATCTGGCTTGATCATGGGGTTAATAGGGTTTGTTATCTCGGCCTTATATTCATTTGTATTCTATAAATATTTTGAACCTGACTTGTTAGCAGAATCTTTCGAGAAATTTGTGGAGATGATGGAAAACATGGGACTTTCCGGTGAGCAGCTTGATGAGGTTATACGGAAAAGTGCAGATAAATTTAATCCTGAGGCACAATTGCGTTCTCAAATGATTTCTGGAGGTATAATAGCTGTGATAATGTCTTTGATTGTATCTGCTTTTGTTAAGAAGCAAAGCAGTGCTTATAAAGAGGATCTTAATTAATTAGTTAACTAATGGATATTTCAATTGTCGTCCCTTTATATAATGAAGAAGAGTCGCTCAGAGAGCTAACTGAGTGGATTGCGAAGATTATGAATCAACATTCTCTTAGTTACGAGGTTATCTTTATTGATGATGGCAGCAAAGATGCTTCATGGGAGGTTATTGAGGAGTTGGCCAACGAGCATGATTTTGTAAAGGGTATCAAATTCCGGAGGAATTATGGGAAGTCAGGAGCATTAAACCGTGGGTTTATGGCAGCTGCAGGGGATCTTGTTGTTACCATGGATGCTGACCTGCAGGATAGCCCGGAGGAAATTCCTGAGTTGTATCGTATGATAAAAGATGATGGTTTCGATTTGGTATCCGGCTGGAAAAAGAAAAGACATGACCCGTTGGGTAAAACGTTGCCTTCAAGGTTTTTTAACGGAACAACAAGGTGTATGTCAGGAATAAAATTGCACGATTTTAATTGTGGATTGAAAGCATACAGGAAAGAGGTTATTAAGAATATCGAAGTGTATGGCGAAATGCACAGGTATATACCTGTTATCGCAAAATGGGCTGGTTTCAATAATATTGGGGAAAAGGTAGTTCAGCACCAGGAGCGTAAGTACGGCATTACCAAATTTGGCATGGAAAGATTTATAAAAGGGTTTCTGGACCTGCTATCAATAACCTTTATTTCTAAATTTGGACGACGGCCAATGCATTTATTTGGTTCTATTGGCACCATCATGTTTATCCTGGGGTTTCTTGCGGCATTTTGGCTTGGTGTGCAGAAATTGTACCATGTATATCAAGGAATTAGTGCAACTCTTATAACTGATAGCCCCTATTTTTATATCTCTCTTTTTGCAATGATAATTGGTACCCAACTGTTTTTAACAGGGTTTCTTGCGGAGTTGGTGTCGCGAAATAACCCGACACGAAACCGGTATTTGATTGAAAAAACGATCGGTATTACACAGGAAATGGATTAAAGAGGGTATCCTTCAAGCTAAACTCGATTAATACAGATGAAAAAACAGAAAAGGACAGTAGTCATTCTTGGCTCAGCTTATCCATTAAGGGGAGGAGGGCTTGCCACATATAATGAACGACTGGCGAAAGCTTTTTTTGATCATGGCGATGACATTCAAATACAAACCTTTAAACTACAATATCCTGGTATTTTTTTCCCGGGAAAAACTCAGTACTCAGAAGAGTTGGCTCCTGAAGGGTTAGATATAAAAGTTACGGTAAATTCTATTAATCCTTTTAATTGGATCAAGGTTGGCAGAGCGTTGAGAAGGCTACGGCCTGATCTGGTCATTGTTCGTTATTGGATTCCATTCATGGCCCCTTGTCTGGGTTCGATCTCCAGGATAATTAAGTCGAACAAACATACCAGGATAATTGCCATAGCCGATAACATTATTCCGCATGAGCGTAAAATTAGCGATCGTTTATTAACGAGTTATTTCGTTAAGAGTGTACATGCTTTTATCACTATGTCAAGGTCAGTTATGAAAGATCTTGAGTTTTTTGATAAAGAAAAACCCAAAAAATATTGCCCACACCCATTATATGATAATTTTGGTGATATTATTTCGAAGAAAGAAGCAAAGCGAATGTTGAAGCTGGATGAATCTCTGAATTTTATCTTATTTTTTGGTTTTATCAGAGATTACAAAGGCCTTGATATTTTATTAAAAGCATTTGCTGATAAGCGTTTAATGGACTATTCCTTAAAACTACTGGTAGCAGGCGAGTTTTACACTGATCCGGCACCGTATAACCAAATTATTGAACAGCATGGCCTTACCGATCGCGTTATAATGCTAAATGATTTTATCCCAAACAGTGATGTTGGAAAATATTTTTGCGCTTCTGACCTGGTTGTACAGCCATACAAGGAAGCGACACAAAGCGGTGTTACACAAGTTGCCTATCATTTTAACAAGCCTATGATAACCACTGATGTTGGGGGATTGGCTGAAATTGTTCCTGATGGTAAAGTGGGCTATGTTGTTCCTCCTCAACCTGATAGAGTTGCCGATGCTATTTATAAATTTTATAAAGAAGAAAAGGAAAATATCTTTGTTTCTAATATTGAGGAAGAAAAGAAAAAGTATTCATGGGATAGTATGATCAAAACCATTTATGAACTTTTTGAGGAAACGAAATTAACTTATGATAATACGCAGTAAAGCACCGTTGAGGATTGGCCTGGCAGGTGGGGGCACCGACCTGTGCACTTATTCAGATTTATTTGGTGGAGCAATCTTAAATGCTACCATTAATAAGTATGCTTATGCCTCTATTGAGCCGAGAGATGATGGGAAAATAATTATCCGTGCCAGTGATAAAGAAATTTATTTTGAATGCGAAGCTGTTAAAAGGCTCTTGCCCGATGATGGGGTGTCTTTACATAAAGGAATATACAACAGAGTAGTTAGTGATTTTACGGGCAGGCCGCTATCCTTTGAATTGACAACACATGTAGATGCACCGCCGGGATCAGGCCTGGGATCATCTTCAACGTTGGTGGTTGCCATATTAGGCGCTTTTACAGAATGGTTGAAGTTGCCGTTGGGTGAATATGATATTGCAAAGCTTGCTTATGAAATTGAAAGGATTGATTTGAAGATGGCTGGTGGAAAGCAGGATCAATATGCTGCTACATTTGGTGGAGTGAATTTCATGGAATTTTATAAAGGCAATAAAGTGATCGTAAACCCACTTCGTATTCGTGATTCTTACCTGAATGAACTCTCCATAAATCTTTTATTGTATAATACAGAAACCTCACGTCTCTCTTCAAGGATTATTGAAATGCAGAAAAGAAACCTGATCGAAAAAAATGAAAAGTCCATTGAGGCAATGCATATGATCAAAGAACAAGCTTTTCGGATGAAAGAATCCTTGTTAAAAGGGGAGTTTGATAAAGTAGGTGAGATTTTGGACTTTGGCTGGCAGAATAAGAAAAGAATGGCTGAAGGCATAACCAATAATTATCTTGATGAAATTTATGAAACAGCGCTTGATGCCGGCGCTACAGGAGGAAAGATTTCCGGTGCCGGAGGAGGTGGGTTTATGATATTCTACTGTCCTGGAAATAGCAGGGCAAATGTTATTAACGCATTAGAAAAGTTCAATGGAAAAGCCCTTCGATACGATTTTACTTCTACAGGGTTAACTACATGGACTTTTTAAAAAAAAAGATCAAATGAAGATTAAAAATGCAATAGAAGAATCTATTGGGGTTAAGCAACGCCTTCTTTCCGATAAAAATATGCTGGAAAGAATCCAAAAAGTGATTGATGAATGTACAAATTGCTTTAGAAACGGAGGTAAAATCTTATTTTGCGGAAATGGTGGTAGCGCAGCTGATGCCCAGCATCTTGCCGCGGAGTTATCCGGTCGGTTTTATTACGACAGGAAACCTTTGTATGCTGAGGCGCTGCACGTAAACACATCAGCCCTTACTGCTGTAGCTAATGATTATTCCTATGATGAGGTTTTTTCCAGGCAGGTACTGGCTAAGGGTAGAAAAGGAGATGTTCTGATTGGATTGTCAACTTCAGGCAACTCCCCAAATGTTCTCAATGCCTTGTCAGTAGCTCGTCAGGAAGAAATGGTTACTATTGGCCTGACAGGTGAAAAAGGT
>JAUXII010000013.1 GCA_030621075.1 Lentimicrobiaceae bacterium | reverse complement strand
AACACGGTACTTAACCTCTGCCTGATCGAGGTTAGCACCTGCATAAGATTTTGCATGGCCGGTAACGGTTACCTCTTCGTTAAGTTTGTAGCTTCCTTTAACCGGCTCAAAAACCACTTCAAACCTGGGCCTCTTATATTCTTCAACTAATATCTGGGTGGATCCCGACTTGCTTTTTATCGTCATTCTGCCAGTTAATATCCCTGTTGGAATAACAAAAGAGCCATTGAACGAACCAAATTCATTGGTATGCAGTTCCAATGAGGAGATCTTTTGCCAGTTTACATCATTTAAAACTACATTGCTTTGATACTCCGTAATCAATTGACTGGTTTTACCATCTGTGTCAACCACAATCCCTTTGAAATATACTGTTTGCCCGGGACGGTAGATGGCACGATCAGTAAAAAAGAATGTTTTGGGTTTTGTTTTTGGTTTATACGCGCTATAATGCCTGATATAGAAATATTCATCAGTGATAAGTGTGTCATTGCCATAACTAAATTTTATACTGAACGATTTACCACCTGTTTTGGAAGGGGGAGGCTCTACCCGGAAAAAACCATTTTTATCGGTTGAATAGTTTTTCCACGGGACCGTTTCGTAAGATCTGCTATTATAATCGTAATTTCTGTAAAATGTTTCAACAAACACATCCTTCAGTGGAGTTCCCTGATCTCTGTGCAAAACATAAAAGTCGTAATTGCCCTGATCCGAATTACGATTAATAAAACTAATATTAGAAATCCAAAAAGAAGAAAAGGCAACAGGTTCATCCAGATAAACGAATTGGGGATTTGAGCTAACCAGCATAACATAATAGCCCAGTGGCAAATCACCTATTTTTATTTCAGTTGCATGCTCCTGGAAGTCACCATCATCAATGAGTTTTATTTCCCATTTTTTCAGAAAGGGTTCCTTCACATATGATTTTATTATATTTTCTCTATCCCTCTGTTGCCTGAGCTCCTTGTCTTTTTCCGGGTCCATCCTGATGATCCGAATGTAGATATCAGAAACATTCGTGTACTTTATCAGGCTTAAAAACGGCCTGCTCTCCACATTGACATACTCCGTTGTAATACCAATTGATTTGTCCTGGATCCGGTTCATTAAAACCTCACAATCCCCGGCCCCAATACTACCCGGAAACCTGTCAATTGCTTCTTCACAATATTGAACAGCCCTTTTTTTATCCCATTTGTATTGTTCGGAAATAAGAGGGTCATATTTCTCTCCTCTATGATTAAAGGCTTGTGCCAGTTTATAGCTTATTTCAGTGGAAGATGGTGAGTCTGAATATTCATCAAGAAAATTTTGCAACGATTCGATGTACAAACTATCTTTATGTGCCATCACACCCTGATCATAAACGAATTGCACTCTTTTTAATTCAACATCAATCAATGCCCCGGGCGTTTTATCCTCTAAATGGAACCGGATCAGATCCTGAAACACTTTCATGGCATAATACTTAAGAGAAAGTGTGTCTTGAGAAGTGATATTGATCTTAATAAAGTCATGCCCTGAAGAAAAATATTCCGGATTATTCACTACAAATTTATACACAGGCTCGGTCAGTCCGGGCTCTTCCTGAATAAAATAATCAACTGCCCTGTGGGCAAGGAAGTCATAAAGTGTTGGACGAAAAATTTTAGATTGATCTTCATTGATTAAAATAATTTTATACTCATTGAGTTGTATATCCTGAAGTTCATTTTTGTTTTCAAGGGAGAGAAGATAATTATTTAAAGCAGCGTCAACGATTTTTGTCAGGTCCCAGCTCCTGAGATCATCTGTTTTGAAGTCGGCAGTGGTGGTTCTGTCCAATATTTTATATCGATTTTGTGTATAGTACCGCCAATACAGATCAGCAAGAATTGAATGCAGCACCTGCTTATCAGGGGATCCTGTCTGGGCAACCTCTTCATTAATATCCGCTATGATTTTCTCCATAAACTCCTCTTCATACGATGCTGTTAGTTTGATCTTATAAAGAACAGCTTTAATAAATTGAGGTGAATCTCCTGCAATTTTTGTTTGATTATATATTTGTTCTACTATTTCCAGCGCAGACTTTGGCAGCCCTTTTTGGATAAGAGAATCTACTATTGTCCATTGCCTGTCATAATTACCCTTTTGAAGAACCACATTCTCCTGTTTTTTAAAGGTTTTATGGTTAACAACCGTGTAACTGCTTAATAAGGTGGTAGTTACGATCATGCCTAAAAAAGCCCAGGTTCTAACTCGTCTGTTTTTCATAAATCTAAAGTTAATATTTATTTCTCTCAAAAGTTCAAAAAAGATGCCAAAATTTGAAATTCCCGAAAAAACAAGCCCTAAAATACAAATAATAATATATTACCTTTCATGATTTATCCGATTAATATAATATATTATCTTTATAAATAATATTACTATTAATAAAAGGAGGTATTATGTTACATTTCAGGTATTCTCTTCTGTTAAGTTTTCTTGTAATATTGGTAAAGACAAGTCTTTCCGGGGGTGTAATTATTCCCACCGATTCCACCCAAAATGATTTTCTGAAAACATATAAACTTGTTTTCAATAAATCCTACGTTGACTATCGGTTCACCAATAGCACATTGGATAGCATTCTTTTTCCAAAATATGGCGAAGAATCCATTTATTGGTCTATTTCAGGAGCAAATCAGGGAAGTTTTATTATTCCTGATGTTGTCCCATCTGCTTACAGTTCAATATCGAGTACCCCTTACACAACTTATGACTGGCAAGGGGCAGACCACTACTCAATTCAATATAAAAAGCACCCGCAAAGAATTGCTGTTTTTAGAAGTAACATAAAAAAGAATAATAACACGGTGTCATGGGAGTCCATTTATTTTAAAAACCTGTTTGATTCCTATATTTACAACAACACGTACTATTTCATTTCAGAAGAGGAGATTGACACGCTGGGGATATCCGGCTCAACACAACTGCTTATTATTCCCTCCTTTTCATTGAACGGAGATGACAATAAATTTTATATAGATAGTATTTTTTCTGCAAACCCAACCCTTCAAACACAATTTGATGCCTACCTGGCCCGGGGTGGAATGATATATACTGAAGGTAATGCTGTTTATTTCATCGAAAAATTAGGATATTTGGAACCCGGAGCGGTTAACTTTAGCCATTCGGTTGTCCCAAATTCCCCAAATAACCTCGTCAACATATCATTTACCAGTTCAACTAATCCTATATCCTTCACAAAAAGTGCAGGTGGAAATAACCTTTATGCAAGTTCAATCCCACAGGTAGAGGTTGAGGGTGCAGAAATTATTGCAAATCTTGCAAATGAAGGATATCCCGCTGTTTTTGTATTAAAAGGGAATAAGGCTAATGGCGGAAGGATTGCATGTAACCTTGGACTTCCAACGGTTGGTGGTATAAATGAACTATCGAACGGAAGCCGGCAGCTTCAATGGACCATGAATGGAATTTTATATGCTTTTGCAAAAAAAATTGACGTTACCCGGTCACTTTATAATGATCTTGCCGCCACAATCACTGCCGGGCCAAACGCCATTGCCTATGACTTTGTCGATACATTCGAGGTCAGAATTCAGATCCGAAATCTTACATCTCAACCCATTAATGAAATTAATATTACAGAAAGAATAAGGAATTATTTCACTTTCGTGGATGTAGTATCACCTGTAAATTATACATTTTCCAACAACTGTATCTATTTGACCGGGCTTGCTGTTGAGCCAAAATCAGAAATGCAAATTACTTATCGCCTGGCAACACCTGAACCCGGAGACCCTGTACACAAGAATGTTGATAATCATATTTCCTGGAGAAGTTATATTTATGCTTCTGTAAATTATACATCGTATATAGATGATGATGGGTCACACCTTTTTTACAAATACAGGAATTACGCAGAAATAATGTTTAGTGCAGATATTGTGGCAGATACAGATGTGAACTGGAAAAATTTTCTGGGATTAGAGTATCAGCCATTCAAAGTATTTACCATAATGGAGAACAAAGGACGTACTTCTGCTGAAGAAACTAAATATATTCAATATATTCCAAAGGATGTTCCATTTTACTGGATAAATAAATCAATTAACATTCCAATCTTAAAAACCCCCGGAGGTAAATATGTTGATGTCCTGAAAGGAAGTAATAATGAAAACAATCCTGAATTCGATATGGATAGTGACGGGCATCCTGATGTTTGGCTTGACGTTAATTCGATTTACCCAAAAGGGTTTACATTGGAGGAAGATTCTGTTTACTGGCTAAATCCCTGGGAACATTTGATTTCAGGCAATACAGATCCCGTTTACGAAGATATCGATCATGATGGTCAGGTTGCTCAGGATACGGATGGAGATGGCATTGTTGACATAGAGGAACCCGGCGATAAAATCAGGGTTTGGAAAGTAACATGGGATATTAATAAATTCCCGGGGTTACAATATTTTGATCCATACAGTTATTATGAAATTTGGGTTGATCCGCCAAAACTGGTGCCTCTGTCGGCAGGTGTTGGGTATGCCCATGGTTTGGTTCCCGATTCGGTAAATAATATGTTTTACCCTTATACGGAAAGTATTACAAATGCAGATCTCAGCGATACTACCTGGTCGCACTGGATGGAAAGAGACACAAGTGAAAACGTTATTTGGAAGCAATTAATCTATCAATCGATTCATAATTATGAGGGATTTACATTTGTCGATACTTCAACATATACATTGTTACCAACAGATAGTTTAATTGGAACAGTACCACAGCCTCACAGGGAATTCATTGCTGTTTTATCGCTTGGAGGAGAAGAGATCGACATGTATCATCCCACTCCCTCCGAATCACTTTACTCCAAAGCAGAATACACAACCATTTTCAATGAAGAAAAAACGACTCCCATTCGAACGACTTACACTTATTATGCCCCTTTGCCAAACCCATTACAATTTGAATACCTCACAAATAACTTTTTAATAACAGATACGCTCGGAGAGCCACAAAAATATTTACCTGCCTGGGGAAAAGCGAATTTGACTTTTGATATTGATGCTTCAACAGAGTATACTTATTACTGGATAAGAAATGTAGGACATGATGTGGATTACAATGATCCCTCAGAAGCAATTGAAGGGGTTGAAGAATTAGGTGATGGAGTTTTCGGATATATGATTTATGATATTCCAAAAGGTTTTGGCGGATACAACATCACGTTGCCAACCAATGAGGATGGCTCATTTGATACAGATGCGATTGTTGAAGGATACCAGAAATGGATTGATAATCCCAACACCGGCGACAGCATTGAAATATGGGAAGATCCATTCCAGTATCGAATATATATTCCCCAGTTATTGATTCCACCGGCTCCTGATGATGACAATCATGATGGTGTTGATGATTGGATAGATGACCGTGGCGACAGATTTTGTTCTTCAACAGGATTTTTACATGACAGATTTATGTTAGATAATGGTGAAGATTGGTTGGATTATCCCATTGTACCTTTTCAGGATGACATCTATGGAATGGTTGACTCAGGATGGTACTGCGGGGCCGATAGTACATATGGAGATGATTTCTTTGAGAACCTGGGCAAAACAGATTTTAAGATTCATGCCATTTATGAAGGCCAGGGGAAAGAAGGGCCAATTCAAATCAGTAAAGGTGGCTGGCTTGTGGTTGAAGAAATTTTTGGCGGTTCTCCCTGGGTCATTTTTTCCCATACTTTATCAGGTTATGGTATGGGGGTTGACTTCATGTTAACTTCAGAAGCTAATCCGCCTGTGACAAAATTTGGGCTGGATACGATCTTTATTAAGCATACCATTGAAGACAAAAACGAACCGCATGACTTTAATACTGATTTCGATCCATATCATGTGTCGTTTGGTTATGGCGAATCTACTATTACCACATTTGCCGGAGGAAAAGATCCCTGTAGCCTGATTGACCCGCCAATAAACATGTCAACAATAATTGACCCCGAATTCGATCATACTACGGTTATACTGATCCCGGATGCTGACACATCCAACCCTGATCTAAGTAATTTCCCGATGCAGGTCAGCGGAACCTTTCTTGAAGTAAAGATTGAAGTGTCGAACGGTACAGATGATAATTGGTTTAACACGGCTATCACACCAAATCTCTCTTCAGAATTGGGGACTACACATGCAGTAATGAGTTATGTTGCCTATCCACGTCCTCTTGTTCCCACAAAAGTTGATGGAGATGGAAATATCGTTCATACAGGCGACGAGATTGGCAGTTTTATTACCGGATGGCGATTTAATCAACCTGAAGGTGAAGTGCTGATAAAACTGGGTGATACACTGAATCTGATGCAACCCACCCGAAGAGCTTATTTTATCATCTTATTCAGTATAGATGAAACACTTGAAAGTGGAGTATATACTATTGATTTCACAATTTCAGGAGAAAAAATCAATTATTCCGGAATCTCAAATGGCCTGATTGATTATGATATTCCTTCAGCACAATTCAGCATTGCCGATAAAAATGCAAATGGCAGTGTGTTGGAATATTCCACGCTTGTAATTGGCACCGGGTCTCTTGAAGATTTGACCATCAATACGACTAACTATTTTAAAGGATTGGGAAACGCTAAATGGTCAACCCTGGATATTAATAACACCGATTTTGATTCATTAACAACATGTTTGCCAACGATCTATAATGACTCAACTGGTGTTGAAGTTATAAATCTTTCAGGATTTTCTGATTTCCCTACCACCATTGTTCCCAAATTTAACATCCTTGAACAGGGGGAAGTATATAATTATTTCGCCGGGAATGAGTACAACATAACGTTAGAGGAAAAGCTTTGTTATTCATATAAAGAAACGATTGATACACTACGAGAGGAAGAGATAATTGTGAATACCATCGGGCCTCAAATCAGGGTAGACAGAAAAATAGACCGAATAAATGGCAATCCTGTTAATCCGGATGAGCCTATTATCATTAATGGTGATGATGATTACGATATATTAACGCAAATTGAGGTAGTTAATTCAGGAAATGACATTGCAGACAACTTAATTCTCGATATATTTCTGGGTAAACATTTTTACGCGCTTGAAGATAGCTTACCGGATTTTTGTAACATTATTAATTCAACATATATTCAATCGCACATGGGTATGATCCTTCCCGGTGAAACAAAATTACTGGATATTCACTTAAAAGTAAAAGAGGGAACATGTGAGTCGACATTTGATGTTTTTAATCTTCTTAACCAGATAAATATTACTTATAAAGGCATAAATTATCCAACGACTTTTAAATATGCAGACTCAACATTTTTGTCGTATCCATCATACGATTTCAACCTGTTAGATATAGATATAAACAAAGAGCTTGTCATCCCGGGTTCAGAGATAACCCTTATAGCCAGCATAAAAAATGGCAGTCTGCCGGCTAATAATGTGTGGTTTAGAGCATTTGCCATTGGAGATAATCAAACATTACTGGTTTATGAAGAATTGATTAAAAAACTCGAAGTACATGAAACCAGGGAAATTATTTTTGAATTTATCATTCCGGAAGGCCTTTACGGAGAGAATATTATATTTTATGGCAAAATTGATGATATCAATTCATTTGATGAATTTTGCGAGCACAATAATACCTTTTTAGGAACTGTTGAACTGGCAGGCATCCCATGGTTACATCTAAGTTCACATTATCCTAATCCTTTTGCTCAGGAGATACGAATTACATATGTTATTCCAAGAGATGAAATCTCAAGTTTAACAATTTCATTTTACAGGCTCGATGGTGTAGTTATTGAAACCCTTGAAAACTGCCCTATTTCCATTGGAGAACATGAAATAATATGGTGCCCGGAGAATATTCAAAGCGGGCCACTCTTTTATAAAGTCATTGGAATTAATAAAAAAGGGCGCACGCTGACCTATAGAAGAAAGATATTTAAGATATAGCTTTGTATCCCCGACTTTCAAGTCGGGGCTATCAAACCACAATATTAATAATCTTTTTAGGGACTATGATCACTTTCCTGGGCTCTTTACCCTGTAACCGTTTTTGAGTCTGTTCGTCTGCAAGTACAATTTTTTCGATATCTACTGTTGTCATATCCGCAGGTAGTTCAAGCATGAAACGAACTTTCCCATTAAAAGAGACAGGATACTTTATAAAATCTTCTTTCAAATACTGTTCGTTATGAACCGGAAACGAGGCATACGTTATGCTTTCATTGTGACCAAGTAATTGCCAAAGCTCCTCGGCAATATGAGGAGCATAAGAAGAAACAAGAACAGCCAACGTTTCAAGCACAGAACGCTTATGGCATTTCAACTCGGCGAGGTCATTTACACAAATCATTAATGTACTGACAACCGTATTAAAAGAGAAACGATTTATATCCTCCTCCACTCTTTTAATGGTACGGTGAATCACCATCAGTTCCTTTTCATCAGGGTCATCATCAGATACATAAAATCTGTTTTGGTCATCATGGTAAAGTTTCCACAGTTTTTTCATGAAACGAAATACTCCCTCAATCCCATAAGTATTCCATGGTTTGTGGTATTCCAGTGGTCCAAGGAACATTTCGTACAGGCGGAGCGTATCAGCACCATACTGTTTAATCAGCTCGTCGGGATTTTGAACATTGTGTTTGGATTTTGACATTTTTTCTATTTCCCATCCACAGACATACTTTCCCTCTTCTAAAATAAATTCAGCATCAGCAAGGTCGTGTTGCCAATTACGGAAAGCTTGTATATCCAGCTCGTCATTATCGACCAGATTAATATCAACATGCTGGCGAACGGTTTCATAATTATTCCTCAGGTTAAAAGATACAAACTTATTTGTTCCCTTTATTCTATACACAAAACTCGATCGACCTTGTATTTTGCCTTGATTGATTAGCTTTCTGAAAGGTTCATCTTCACATGCCATTCCTATATCGTAAAGAAATTTATTCCAGAAACGTGAATAGATCAGATGCCCGACACTGTGTTCATCACCCCCAATATACAGATCAACGTTTCGCCAGTATTCATTGGCCTCTTTCGAGAAATAAGCCTTATCATTGGTTGGATCCATATATCGCAGGTAATAACCACTCGATCCGGCAAATCCGGGCATTGTATTTGTTTCGATTGGATATCCATCTTTCGTTTTCCAGTTTTTTGCCCGTGCAAGGGGTGGTTCGCCTGATTCTGTTGGTAAATACTTATCAACTTCCGGAAGTTCCAGTGGCAGGTCACTTTCACTCATGGCGTATGGCATCCCATCTTTGTAATAGATTGGAAATGGCTCACCCCAGTATCGCTGACGGCTAAAGATAGCGTCCCGTAAGCGATAATTTATGCCACCAAAGCCTTTCCCTTCTGCTTCAAGCTTTTTTG
>JAUXII010000099.1 GCA_030621075.1 Lentimicrobiaceae bacterium | reverse complement strand
CCAATTTGGAGAGGGGGGCAAGGGGGTGAGGTATTTTTAGCCTGAGAGGGGGCAGGGGGTGAGGTGTTTTTGTCTGAGAGGGGTCAAGGAGTGAAGTACCCATTTCACCAAATACTTTCAAAAAACAATTTAAATGCTAAATTTGTATCGACCTTAATAAGACCGACGAATAAATTGAGAAATTCCCATATCATCTATATTCTTTTTCTGCTGATAGCCCTGATCTTTATTGGATGTGGGCCTTCAAAAGAGTTGGCTCAGCCCGGATACCTGCTGAATAAAAACAAAATCACTACAGATAATAAAGAGGTTTCTGCCAAAGTACTTGAAAACTACCTTCAACAACAACCGAATAAGAGATTTCTGGGCATGGTCAGATTGAATATATGGATATATAAACAGGCCGGTAGAGGGGAAGATCGGAAATATAAAAAATGGTTCAGGGAAAAGCTTGGCAAGGAGCCTGTAATGCTCGATAGTACGTTGGCCGATAACGCCTGTAGTGACATGAAACTTTATCTTGATAACATTGGTTATTTTAATTCAGAAGTAAGCAGGCAGATAACATATAAGGAAAAGAAAGCAAATGTAAATTTCTTCGTTACCTCCGGCGAACCCTCCAGGTACAATCAGATATCATATTCCATTGAGGATGATACACTTGCAAAATTTATCATGGATAAAAAAAGGAATTCCCTACTAAAACCCGGAGATATCTATAACGTTTATACACTGAACAAAGAAAGAGACAGGGTTACAACTGATATGAGAAACCAGGGTTATTTTTATTTTTCAAAAAATCATATCAATTATACGATCGACAGTACGTTGCAAAGTCACAGCATGGACCTGGTAATGACTGTGCAAAATATCCAACAACCTGTTGAGGGCATACCTGATTCTGTTTCCTATGAGAACCATAAAAGATACCTGATAAATGACATTTTCATAAATACTGATTTTGGTACGGTCAGTAAAGGAGCTGTTTTCTATGATACTATCGTTTATTATCCAAGGAAGATGATTGATACAGACTCGTCTGAATTGTATCATTTTTTATATAATGACATAATTCGGATCAAACCTTCTGTCCTGTCGCAGTCAATGTATTTTAAAAGCGGGGATCTATACAGGATCAGAGATGTTCAGGAATCGATCAAAAAACTTTCAGGTTACCCAATAACCAGGATGGTGAACATTGATTTTGATGAAAAGAGCCCTGCTGAACCTAAAGCGAAAACGCCTTATGGCCGGCTCGATTGCCATGTGATGATCACGCGTGCACCGGTCAATTCATTTACAGTTGAAACCGATCTGACCAACTCGGCCGGCAACCCTGGTATTGCTGCAAATTTGATATTGCAGAATAAAAACCTTTTCCGTGGTGCTGATGTTTTTAGAATTAAGCTGAGAGGTGCATTTGAAGCCCAATTTTCTTCAACGGAATCACAAGGTGAATCATTTTTTAATTCTGCTGAATATGCAGTAGAGACCAGTCTGCAGTTTCCACAATTCCTTATTCCAATACGTCAGGAACGATTCCCCAAATATTTTAAGCCGAGTACATCCATAATTTTGTCTTTTCTTTATCAATTACATGCCGATTATACGAGATACCAGCCCAAGCTTGCATTTGGTTATAACTGGGCTTCATCTGAGAAATCTCATCATTCTTTTTATCCGATCGATATCCAATCGGTGAAGATATTTCCTGATGATTCCTCAGCCTTTTTTAAATATGTCAATGAATCAAATGACCTCCGCCTGAAAGAGCAATATACTGATCACCTGATCATGGCATTAAAGTATAACTATATACTTTCTACACAGAAGCTCAACAGGCCTGTCAATTTTAGCTATTTGATTTATAGTTTTGAAACAGCAGGTAACCTGTTAAATGGTGTTAGCAACCTGGGCAATGCACACAGAAATGAAGATGGGAAATATACCGTTTTAGATATACCTTTTGCCCAATATGTAAGAAATTCATTTGATTTCAGGTATTATGCCTATCTGGATCAAAAGAATATTTTTGTCACCCGTGGATTATTCGCAATTGGGGTCCCTTATGGAAACTCTGAAGTGTTGCCTTTTGAAAAGGGATTTTTTGGAGGTGGCGCCAATGATATGCGGGGCTGGGAATGGAGAAGGCTGGGCCCGGGTTCTTTCAGCCCCGATACCATTGTTAATTATGACAAGCAGGGAGATATTAAAATAATGGTTAACGGCGAATACAGATTTCCCGTTTTTAAGGCACTGCAGGGAGCTTTATTTACAGATATTGGAAATATTTGGCTTCTTAATGAAAGTGAGGAGTTCCCTGGTGGGGCATTTGTATTCAATACATTCATGAATCAGATGGCTGTGGATGTCGGAGTGGGTGCCAGGCTTGATTTTAATTTCTTTATCTTCAGGCTTGATCTGGCTATTCCTGCCAGAGATCCGGCACGGCCAATCGGAGAAAGATGGTTCTTTAATACCACCCAGACGTCACGTGCATACTGGAACTTTGGAATAGGGTATCCTTTCTAATCAATGAGACTTAAATTTCATGTACGAAGTACTTTGAAATTTGAATGTCGAATTGATCCCGAAAAGACGAAGTCTTATTCGGGAACTGTAGTTAAATGCCTTTTATTAGTGCTACTTGACGAAAAGAAATATAGTAAATGAACACCGCATCAGTAAACACATTATTAACGAAATATTTTCCATATCAACCAACACAAAGCCAGGAAAAGTTGATCAGGAAACTGGCAAAATTTCTTGTTTTTTTTGATCAGGATGGTCTTTTTATTATCAAAGGGTATGCCGGTACTGGTAAAACGACTATTGTAACAGCTCTGGTAAGTGTACTCCCTCTTCTTGAAAAAAAGTCAGTGTTATTGGCTCCTACTGGCCGGGCAGCTAAAGTACTGGCACGTTACTCAGGCCGAAAAGCGTTTACAATTCATAAAAAAATTTACAGAGCCCGCTCCAGAAGTGACGGAACTATCGCCCTTGCCTTACAGGATAACCGCCACACAAACACCTTGTTTATAGTTGATGAGGCTTCAATGATACAGTATGATACAACCTCTAACGACTTTAGCCTTTTCTCAAAACGTAAATTGTTGGATGATTTGTTTACGTATGTGAAGAAAGGCGATAATTGTAAGTTGTTATTTATTGGTGATACAGCTCAGTTACCACCCGTTGGACTGAGTGTTAGCCCTGCGCTGGATGCTGAATTTTTGCATAGAGTTTTCAACCTCCATATCGAAGAGTCTGAGATGACTGAAGTTGTTAGACAATCAGAAGACTCTGGTATTCTGCGAAATGCTACTGATATAAGACGAAAGATAAGCCGGGGTGACACGGTTGCTCCATTTTTTACCATTGATGACCATGTGGATGTAATTAAAATCAATGGCCTTGAACTTGAAGATGCATTGAATGATATGTATTCAAAATATGGGATTGAAGAATCGGTTATCATTACCAGGTCAAACAAAAGGGCAAATATTTTTAACCGTGAGATCAGGAACAGGATATTGTTCCGTGAGGAAGAGGTCGCAGCCGGGGATATCATGATGGTTGTGAGAAATAATTATTTCTGGCTTGATCCAAAATCTGAGGCTGGTTTTATTGCGAATGGAGACATTATTGAGATTCTGCAGATAAGGAACCTACAGGAGATGTATGGTTTTCATTTTGCTGATGTGATTGTTCGATTAGTTGATTATCCTGATGAGAAAGAGTTGGAAACCCGTTTGCTTTTAGATACTATTACTGCTGATTCGCCTGCTTTAACTTTTGAAGATAGCCGAATGTTATTTGACACAATAATGGCTGATTATGCTGATCTTCCGGGTAGGAGAAACCAGGTTGAAAAGGTAAAAAACAATCCCTATTATAATGCGTTACAAGTTAAGTTTGCTTACTCCCTTACCTGTCATAAAACGCAAGGTGGGCAATGGCGTTCGGTTTTTATTGATCAGGGTTATCTAACTGACGAAATGATCAATACGGATTATATGCGGTGGCTTTATACAGCCGTTACCCGTGCAACAAATCAACTTTACCTAATTAATTTTAATGATCGATTTTTTTCCACCTAGGATCTCTCTATCAGCACAACAGCATAAGAGGCAACGCCTATTTCTCTTATTCCTTATTGGTTATTTGTTATTGCTTATTCCTTATTAAATTTCTTGATTTCTCATTTCTCATTAATACTTGATACCATTATAGATCAATAGTCTTTTTTCCCATGGATGAAATGAAATACTGTTTTATTCTTCCCACTTTGGGGGAAGGATGGGAAGGGGCATATTAAAAATTCAAATCAGAAATCAGAAATGAGAAATAAGCAATAACAAATAAAAAATAACAAAGTACAGCAGAGATTGTTTACCGCACAAAAGAAGATCTCTCTATCAGCACAACAGCATAAGCAGCAACCCCTTCTTCTCTTCCTACAAACCCCATACGCTCAGTAGTAGTAGCTTTGACTGAAATGTCAGCTTCATCTATTTCCATTACTGTAGCCAGCGTTTGTATCATTTGTGGGATGTGGGTAGCTATTTTGGGTTTCTGGAGGGAGATGGTTGTATCTATATTGCCAATGCAAAAGCCTTTTTTGCTAACCATTTTTACAACCTCTTTCAGGAGTAATTTGCTGTCGATATTTTTGTATTCAACTGATGAATCGGGGAAGTGGGATCCGATATCACCAAGGCTCGCGGCACCTAACAAAGCATCGCATATTGCATGGATTAAAACATCAGCATCGGAATGGCCGGCAAGGCCTTTGTTGTGAGGTATAATTATACCTCCAAGGGTAAATAGTCTATTTTTTTCAAATCGGTGAACATCATAACCAAAACCTACCCTGTGGCTCATCGGGATAAGCTTTCGTTAGTTCTAAGAGATGCAGAGTCAAAATTGAATGAAAGGGTAAAACGCAACGTATTTTCCAGTGGGTTTTTCTGGTCAGTGGGAATCAGGTATGAAAAGTCCAAACCAAAAACATTGTACTTAAGTCCTGCACCAAGGGTGAAAAACTTCCTGTTTCCTTTTGAGCGGTCTTCGTAAAAGTAACCTCCTCTGATTGAGAACTGCTTATCGTACCAATATTCGAGTCCAACAGAAAAGCTAAATTCCCTCATCTCTTCATTGAGGCCACCCGGTGCATCATAAAATGATTGATACATTCCGTGAACAACCGACACATCTGGGTCCATCCCTGCTTCGATGTTGCCAATGCTATCATAAATGGGGGGAGTGGGTACCAATAGTATATCAACATCAATCATGAAAGTAAATGTGTTATACTCGTCGAAATCCATAGTAA
>JAUXII010000296.1 GCA_030621075.1 Lentimicrobiaceae bacterium | reverse complement strand
CTTCCCATTCGAAGATCATTGAAACTACTATAAGTGAAACTGGTTAGGAATCCCCACTTCGAGGTGGCTACATTAAAATCAAAGTGGCCCATGTTTTCATTATTTGCTGTAGAATAGCGTAAGAGGCCGTTTGCCGATACCTGGTATTTACTATCGTAAGAAAGCTGAGGAGTTTTGGTATGAAAGTCCATAACCCCCCCCATAGCATCACTACCATACATAACCGATCCTGGCCCGAAGATAACTTCTGCTGATTCAATGGTATTTGCATCAAGGTTTATAACATTTTGAAGATTTCCACTCCTGTAGATAAGATTATTCATTCGCACGCCATCAATAACAAGTAGTACTGTATTGGCCGCAAAACCCCTGATCATAGGGCTTCCACCACCGAGTTGGCTTTTTTGAACAAAAACCTCTCCCGAAGCACCCAGAAGATCGGCGGATGTTTGCGAGTTATTAAATGATATTTCCCTCGCTGTAATAAATGTAATTTTGTTAGGCACTTCAGTTTTGTCCTGTTCCCACTTGCTGGCAGATACTACAATCTGGCTCAGATGAATGGTCCGCTCTTTCAATTTAATAGTTTTATCGCTATTAATTATTTCTGCATATGAAAGGATAAGTTGCTGATAGCTCGGGTGTTGAAATATTATGGTATCATTATCATTAAAGGAGCTTAATTCAGTTATGCCAAATTGGTTTGTTAACGCTGTCTTTGAATTGTTAAGGTCAATAATAAGTACATCCTCAATTGGGTGGAGATTGGTTTGATCAATAACTTTTATCGTTTGAGATGTTGCTCCGAAACAAAAAAGAAGAATCGAAAAAAATATTAGCAGCCTGTTCATGATTATTTTTCCCAGGGATTTTATCTTTTTAATTAGTAAAAATCGTGCCAAGTTTTGTTTTTTTATAAATAACTGGCTATTTGGGATTCGATTTTTGTGCAAAAGTATTCGACAAAATGAGATTCAGCAAATATTTAACGAATAAAATTAAATTTCTCCTAATTATTGCTTGAAAAATGTTATTTAGATGCCAATGTTTTTTTGATCGTTATTTTATCTATATGAAATTAATTAAAAATCGAACTTGCTCCTATTTCGTTTGCCATATGGGGGATAAGAAAAAGAAAACAATTAGGACAGGCACATCAAAGCAGATCACTCCGGCAACAGCCACCAAAACGGATAACCTTTGGCTTTATGCAGGAACAAATAATATACTCCCTCAATATTTGTGTATAAAGAGTAGGTCCTGGGAGAGGCAGGAAAGATAGCAGTTCCATTAGGACTTTTCATGGGTTTGAAAATAGAGTGGGGGATCAATTCGACTTAGAATTTTCAATTCACTTCGTTCTTGAAAATTTAGTCTCATTGATTAAACAAGTGCTACAACATCCGGCAAATTAGGCACAACGCACAGGAACTCAAAAGCTTCGTCCCCAAGCGTCTTATACCAGTGAGGAACATTCGCAGGGATGAATACAACATCGTTTTTTTTAACCTGATATGTTTCATCACCAATCGCAATTTCAGCCCGTCCATTCAGAACCAGTTGCTCATGCTCAACTGTATTTGTATGATTAGGCATATACCCGCCTGGTTTAATAATAAAACGCCGCATGGCGAAGTTTGGGCCTTCATCGCGACTAATCAGTACTTGCCTGGACACATTCTTACCGGCATTTACCTTTTCAATTGTAATATCATCTATTTTTTTGACTGACATATGTTTGTGTTTTGTTAATATTGATTTTGTTATTAATTAAAGCTGCTAGCTACAAGTTAAGGAGCTATACCCTGATCTCTATAACTTTCAATTCGATCAATTCATTTACAATATCCATCACTTCTGAAGTGTGTTCCTCACTGACTTCTGCTTTTTTCATAATTTCATTAACACTTTGATAATTAGCACTGGGGAAGGGGAGGTGAAAAAGGAATTTTCCTTGCGGTAAGGTCAGGTTTATTTTTCTTTCTTTGCGTTCCCTTCCCGTGCCAAACCAGATAACAACACTGCTGATATACTGGTTGTTTCTGGCGGTTGAGAATCTTGCACCTGCATTTTTTCTTTCACGGATAAACAATGTTGGTTCTCCCTGTTTGGATTGTCTTTCATACAAAGGATTAAGATCCAGGTCCATGGTTATGCGCCTTGTTTTTAATGAATACCTGAAATATGGGCGTTTTTTTTCATAAACCTCTTTTCGGGATAAAATATCTAATGAGGCCATAGCTTCCAAAAAGTCCTGCACTGTTTTGATATGCATATCAAGGCGGGAGGCTGCTTCGGATGCTGAAATGTCACTGTAAGCCACAAGTAGCCTGAAAAGGTCTTCAGCATAGTCCTTCGATATATATGATCCTAATATGGCAGCCTTTTTAAAATCCATTCTTTTCAAGTAAATATGGAATAAATCAAGATGGTCATGCCCAAAACTTTAAACCTATGGAAACACCCCCAAAAATATTTGTTCTGTTTTTTCAATGCAACCTGATTGTTACGTTTTATCCATTTGATGCCCAACGAACAAGATTCATAAATTTAGG
>JAUXII010000315.1 GCA_030621075.1 Lentimicrobiaceae bacterium | reverse complement strand
CATAAAAAATAACACCGGCCCCCCAGTGATGCGTATTGACCGGGTGATCCGGTTCGGTGTAGGAATAATAATTTGTTGATAAGTGGGTGCGATGATGGGTGATCATTTCCCCGTTCTTTATATGCCTTCCCAGATCTGAGCTTGTAAAATTAATTTTGCGGGCAAAAAAAATGGCAACAACCACTAGTATCGATGCCATTAAAAATAAACGAAAATATTTCGCCCTCCATATAGTCATGTCTAACTATTTATTTCATTATTAATCTTCCATAACCTCCACTGTCCCTAATGCCTAATCTTTCAATCCTTAATTAAATCAGAAAACTCATCAAGGTTAATAATTTTAATTCCCAGCTCTTTAGCCCTTTTTAGTTTTGTTGGGCCCATATTTTCTCCTGCAAGAATAAAGTCAGTTTTTGAACTGACTGATCCGACATTTCGTCCGCCATGCTGTTCAATTAATTTTTTTAATTCGTTTCTGGAATAGCCTGGAAAGCTTCCACTAATCACTATTGCTTTGTTTAAGAGCTTGTCGGATATTGGGACAATATCCTCTTTTTCGGCTTTCATTTTTACATCACTTTCTCTGAGACGCTCAATGATAATCCGATTTTTTTCTAATCCAAAAAAAGATATTATGCTTTCTGCAATTTTTTCACCTATTTCATCAACCAGGATCAGTTCATACAAATCAGCCTTCATCAGGTTGTCAATATTCTTATAATGAAATGCCAGCTTTCTCGCTACAGTCTCGCCCACATGCCTGATTCCCAGTGCGTAAAGTACCCTGGCAAAAGGTACTTCTTTTGAAGCTTCTATACCTGTCAGTATATTAGTTACTGTCTTCTCCTTGAAGCTGATTTTTTTATCTTTTTTCTCGTCTGATCCATCGAATATTTTCTCAAGGCCATATAGTTTATCATAGGTCATGTCATAAAAATCAGCAACATCATGAACCAGGTCATTATCGAATAACATCTCAATTTTCCCTTCACCCAGGCTTTCAATATTCATTGCTTTTCTGCTGATGAAATGTTCCAGCTTCCCTTTAATCTGTGGAGGGCAGTCCATTTCATTCGGGCAATAATGGTTCGCTTCTCCTTCCTTTCTCGTTAGTAATGTATGACATTCCGGACAGTGAGTGATGAAATGAACAGGTGAAGATGATTCCTGCCTTTTTTGCATGTTAACACTTACAATTTTAGGAATAATTTCACCGCCTTTTTCAACAAACACGCTATCGCCTATTCTAACACCAAGTTTTTCTATGATATCAGCATTATGCAGTGAGGCTCTTTTTACCATTGTACCGGCTAAGAGTACAGGGTTCAGGTTTGCAACAGGGGTGATAGACCCTGTTCTTCCAACCTGGTAATCAATTGACAGCAGCTCTGTTTCTGCCCTCTCAGCCTTGAACTTGTAGGCAATGGCCCATCGGGGTGATTTTGCTGTATGCCCTAATAGCTCCTGGTGAGCAAATGAATTAACTTTAATCACAACTCCATCAATGTCAAACGGTAGCTGACTTCTCTCTTTATCCCAGTACCCGATAAAGTCAAAGACCTCGTTAATGGTGCTACACTTTGCAATAAAATTTGATATTTTCAGTTCCCACTGTTTAGCTTTTTTTATGGTATCGTAGTGATTACCATACGATATGTCGCTACCTTGTATTGTATAAAGAAAGCAATCAAGCGGGCGCTTCGCTACACTCGATGAATCCAGCATCTTCAAACTGCCTGAAGTGGCATTTCGGGGATTTGCAAAAGGTGTATCCCCGTTTTTTTCACGTTCCTTATTTAGCTTCTCAAACCCTTCCCTCGGCATAAAAATTTCTCCCCTGGCTTCGAATGAAGCCGGATAATCTCCATACAATTTCAAAGGAATTGACCGGATAGTTTTTACATTGGCAGTTACATCATCCCCCCGGGAGCCATCGCCGCGTGTAATTGCTTTTTCAAGCAACCCATTAATATATCTCAACACAATGGCTACACCATCGAATTTAAGCTCACATACATATTCTACATCCTGACCGATGATTTTTTTTACTCTTACATCGAAATCCTGAACTTCCTCTTCAGAATAAGTGTTTCCAAGAGATAGCATCGGAGAAGTATGTTCCACCTGCTTAAATTTTTTGCTGATTTCTCCACCAACTCGTTGAGTGGGTGATTCAGGCAATATTAACTCAGGGTTAGCTTGTTCTAAACGGATGAGTTCTTCCAGGAGCATATCAAAATCATAATCCGCTATAACCGGACCTGACATAACATAATAGTAATAGTTATGCTTATTGATCTGCTCAGTAAGTTCCTTAATTTTTTTTCTTACTGGTACTCT
>JAUXII010000253.1 GCA_030621075.1 Lentimicrobiaceae bacterium | reverse complement strand
GGCCCACTTTATGCTAATATCGCCTTCGAGGATGATATGAATACAATTTTTGGTGCAAACTTTTCCCATGATAAAGAAACTCCGGGACTTGGTTCGGAAATTGCAACTTCAGAATTTTCAGATCAGTTTAAGGGCAAAACGATTTTCGATAGTGATATGAACTTTGTATCTGTTAAGGTGGTGAAAGGAGGAGTGGCAAACAGCAACATCAATATCAGCCATGGTGTGGACGCTATCTCAGGTGGCACAATTACCAGTAATGGTGTAACCGATATGATTGAAGATTGTCTTGGAAATTATGTTGAATACATTAAAAAACAGAAATAAACGATGAGTACTGAAAAAGTAAAAAGAGAGCCGTTGTTTTCGGCAAAGTACAGGAAGTTGTTAACAATTCCGCTAGGCAAGAATAACCCGATTACTGTGCAGGTTCTGGGTGTTTGTTCAGCCCTTGCCGTAACAGTGAAACTGGAACCTGCTTTTGTTATGGCCCTGTCGGTCGTAGTTGTCCTGACAATCGCTAATGTTTTGATCTCACTTCTTAGGAGTGGTATACCGCCCAGAATCCGGATAATTGTCCAATTAGTTGTGATTGCTGCACTAGTTATTCTGGTCGACCAGGTATTGAAAGCTTTTGCTTATGATGTGAGTAAACAACTTTCTGTTTTTGTTGGATTGATCATTACCAACTGTATTATTATGGGACGTCTTGAGGCTTTTGCTATGGCCAATAAACCCTGGGACTCTTTTCTTGATGGCCTTGGTAATGCTGCCGGTTATGGTGTTATTTTAATTATTGTAGCCTTTTTCAGAGAATTGCTTGGATCTGGTACTATATGGGGCCTTCAGGTTATCCCCCAGGGCTTTTATGATTTTGGATATAAGGACAATGGCCTTATGATCCTTCCTCCGATGGCGCTGATTGTTGTTGGTGCTATTATTTGGGTACAGCGATCAAGAAATAAAGAACTTATTGAAGAAAATTAATTTTGAAATAATAAACATTTTCGAATAATGCAGGACCTTGTAAATATTTTTGTAAAATCGATTTTTATCGACAATATGATCTTTGCCTATTTTTTGGGCATGTGTTCATACCTTGCTGTTTCAAAAACTGTTAAGACATCTGCAGGATTGGGTATTGCTGTTATTTTTGTCCTTGCTATCACCGTTCCTGTAGATTACCTTATTAACAAATATTTGTTGTCGGCTGGTGCGTTAACCTGGATCACTCCTCAATTCGCTGATGTCGACCTGTCCTTTTTAAGCTTTATCATGTTCATTGCCATCATTGCCTCAATGGTTCAGTTGGTAGAAATGGTAATTGAGAAGTTTTCATCTTCGTTGTATAATTCCCTCGGTATATTTCTTCCGTTAATCGCTGTGAATTGTGCTATCCTGGGTGGATCTCTTTTTATGCAGGAAAGAGAATATGAATCGCTTGCCCAGGCTACTTCTTTTGGCCTTGGCTCTGGAGTGGGCTGGTTACTTGCAATTGTGGGTATTGCCGCTATCAGGGAGAAAATCAGATATTCAAATGTACCTGCTCCTCTCAGAGGATTAGGTATTACATTTATTATTACAGGGTTGATGGGTATTGCCTTTATGATGTTCATGGGTATTAAATTATAGTCTGTTTGTAATCTTTATTAATGAATATTAACATGATATTATCTATTGGAATAGGAGCTGTTATTGGAATTAGCATCGTGATTTTCCTTGTCGTTATTTTATTGCTTATTGCCTTACTGTTATATGCAAGAAAGAAATTAACACCGCAAGGGAAAGTTGAAATAACTATCAATGATGAAACGGTTCTTGAGACCTTTCCAGGATCAAATTTACTTTCTACACTT
This sequence comes from Lentimicrobiaceae bacterium, assembly GCA_030621075.1. The sequence continues at coordinate 1,160 of JAUXII010000253.1, read as the reverse complement.
ACAGCCGAGAAAATATTTCTTCCTTCAGCATGCGGAGGTGGAGGGACCTGTGGAACTTGCAAATGTCAGGTTCTGGATGGGGGTGGAAGCATCCTTCCTACTGAAACAGGGTTCTTTTCCAGAAGAGAACAACTTAACAATTGGCGTCTTGCATGCCAGGTTAAGGTGCGCCAGGATATGAAGATTGCCATACCCAAAGAAATTTTTGGTATAAAGAAATGGGAGTGTGAAGTTGTATCTAATTATAATGTAGCTACATTTATTAAGGAGTTTGTTGTTCAATTACCCGAAGGCGAAACAATGGATTTCCAGTCGGGTGGGTATGTTCAAATAGATATTCCCGTCTGCGAGGTTGATTATCATGATATTGATATTGAAGAGGAGTATCGTGTTGATTGGGATAAATTCAAGATGTGGGATTTAAAAATGAAGAATCCTGAACTTGTTACCCGGGCATATTCTATGGCAAATCACCCGGCTGAAGGAAACAGGGTAATGTTGAATATTCGTATCGCAACTCCTCCTTTTGACAGAAAAACAAATGGTTTTATGAAGGTTAATCCTGGTGTTGCATCTTCCTATATCTTTTCGAGAAAACCTGGCGATAAAGTTGTAGTTTCCGGCCCTTATGGGGAATTCTTCCTTAAAGATACTCAAAGAGAAATGATGTTCATAGGAGGCGGTGCCGGGATGGCTCCAATGCGCTCGCATATCTTTCATCTTTTCCATACCGAAAAAACAAAACGAAGGGCTACATTCTGGTATGGGGGGCGCTCAATGAGAGAACTGTTTTATGTTGATGAGTTTAAAGAGATAGAAAAGCAGTTTGATAACTTTAGTTTAAATATTGCCTTGTCTGAACCACTGCCAGAGGATAACTGGAAGGGGTATACCGGCTTTATTCACCAGGTGGTACTTGATGAATATCTTAAAAAACATCCCGAACCTGAGGATATTGAATTTTACCTTTGTGGTCCGCCGTTAATGAATGATGCTGTCCTGAAGATGCTCGACGATTACGGTGTCCCCGAAGAAATGATAGCTTTTGATGACTTTGGAGGATAAAAATTGTGAACTCTCGGTTGCTACTTTTTTTCTCTCTTATAACCATTCTTTTTTCTTGCCGGTATCAGCAAGTTCAAATACTGGGTGAAGCCCAG
>JAUXII010000287.1 GCA_030621075.1 Lentimicrobiaceae bacterium | reverse complement strand
GTTCGATGGACTTGAGAAGATAGATAACAATGGGCGGCGGCAAGAAGCTATTCGCCTGGTTTATGATAATAACGACTTGCTTTATATTAGCATTCATTCTTTGCACCGGATATCTAAATATGTAGGAAAGGAAGGAATTCCCCCAAAACTAAACAGGTTAGGTTCAAATGCATGGAATAAATTAAAAGATCGTACCAAACGAAAGGTCAAAGATATTGCCAAAGAGCTTATTAAGTTGTATGCAAAAAGAAAATCATTAAAAGGATTTAAATTTTCGCCGGATACCTACTTACAACATGAGCTGGAAGCATCATTTATTTATGAGGATACCCCTGACCAGTTAAAATCTACACAAGATGTGAAAAAAGATATGGAGGCTCAAAGCCCTATGGACCGGCTGATATGTGGAGATGTAGGGTTTGGTAAAACAGAAATTGCGATTCGTGCAGCCTTTAAAGCTGTAGCTGATAGCAAGCAGGTTGCCATCCTGGCGCCAACAACTATTTTAACCTTACAACATTACAAAACATTTAGCGAACGGCTTAAGGATTTTCCATGCAATATTGATTATATTAACCGATTTAAAAGTGCCAAAGCTCAAAAACAAACATTGCAAGATCTGAAATCCGGGAAGATTGACATTCTTATTGGTACACATCGTTTGGTAAGCAAGGATGTAGAATTTAAAGATATCGGACTGCTGATTATTGATGAGGAACAAAAATTTGGTGTTTCTAAAAAAGAAAAACTAAAGCAAATTAAAACCAATGTCGACACACTTACATTAACAGCAACACCTATTCCGCGAACGTTGCAATTTTCTCTTATGGGGGCCAGGGATTTCTCCGTAATCAATACAGCACCTCCAAACAGATACCCCATTCAAACGGAATTATATACGCTTAATGAAGATGTGATACGCGATGCCATAAATTATGAATTGTCCAGGGGCGGCCAAGTCTATTTTGTACATAACCGCGTGCAAAATATTCCTGAAGTAGCGGCTATGATTGAACGATTTGTTCCGGGCATCACTATAGGAATCGTCCACGGCCGGCTGGATGGCCATAGATTGGAAAAAACCATGCTCGATTTTATTGATGGTTATTATGATGTGCTGTTGGCTACCACTATCATTGAGTCAGGGCTTGACATTCCCAATGTCAATACCATTATTATTAATCAGGCCCAGAACTACGGACTTAGCGATTTGCATCAGCTCAGAGGAAGGGTGGGCCGGTCAAATAAAAAAGCATTTTGTTATCTGCTTACTCCTCCACGGGCTGCTTTGTCGAAAGAAGCAAGCAAAAGGTTGAAAGCAATTGAGGAATTTTCAGAGCTTGGCAGTGGCTTTAATATTGCAATGCGTGACCTGGATATCAGGGGGGCAGGAAATATTCTTGGCGCCGAGCAAAGTGGGTTTATCTCAGAAATAGGATTTGAAATGTACCAGAAAATCCTGGATGAAGCCGTCCAGGAATTAAAAATAAACGAATTTTCCGGCCTTTTTGAAAAAGAAAAAAGATCGGAATATGCTAAGGAGTGCCAGATAGAAACCGATATGGAGCTTCTATTGCCTGATGATTATGTTACAAATATTTCTGAGCGTTTAAGCCTTTACAAAGAACTCGATAGCATTGAAACAGATGAAGAGTTAATAAATTTCCAGAGCCGGATTATCGATCGCTTTGGCCCAATTCCTAAAGAAACAGATGAATTGATTAACACAATCAGGTTGCGATGGCTCGCCAAAAAAATTGGATTGGAAAAGATTGTGTTAAAATCAAATCAACTAATCGGTTACTTCGTAAGCGATCAGGAATCTTTGTATTTCCAGTCGAATACCTTTTCTTACATAATTAAGTATGTGCAAGATAACCCCCGGAGTTGCCAGATGCGGGAAAAAAGAGATAAATTGACCATTGCATTTCAGCACATAAGAAATATTCATAACGCTAATGAAGCAATATCACCTCTGATAGAAACGTAAATATTTTTCTTATTATATTAATCGTACTCCATTAATTACTAAATTTGTATTTGTAAATCCCAAACATTAATATTCATAATAACTAACATCAACTATCATGAAAAAATTTTTACTAATTCTTCCTTTTTTGTTTTTAGGTTCCCTTTATGCTCAGAATTGTGCTGACCTGTTTTTCTCGGAGTATGTTGAGGGTTCAGGCAATAACAAAACACTTGAAATTTATAACCCTACCTCCGAAACTATAGATTTAGGGCAATATGTGATTAAAAGATATTCCAATGGCAGCCCTGTGCCCACCGAAGAATTGCCTTTGGCAGGAAGCCTTGGCCCGGGAGAGGCCTTTGTTGTTACAAACGGGCAAACCGACTCAGTTTGGGTAGGGAGTTATTGGTCAGTGCCAATTGATCCTGTGTTATACGCGCTGGGTGATTATCATTGTTCTGGAGATTATCCGACCCCTATGTATTTTAATGGTGATGATGCGATAACTTTAGAGAAAATTACGGGTGAAGTGGTGGATATATTCGGAAAGACTGGCGATGATCCCGGCTCTAATGGATGGAATGCTATCCCGCCTTACTATTATGCAGGAGATGATTGGTGGACCTCATGGTCAAAAGACCAGACCCTTATCCGTAAACCTGGTGTTACACAAGGTATTATTGATAACCCCGAAATTTTTA
>JAUXII010000321.1 GCA_030621075.1 Lentimicrobiaceae bacterium | reverse complement strand
TGCCTGTCAGGTGTTACACCTGACAGTTTTCCGAAAGATAGAAAAGAGAAAAGAGAAAAGAGAGAGGATGATATACGAAGTGGTTTATTGACCGGCGAAGAAAATGTCAGTTTCCTTTACGAGCTCCATCCCTTTGAACCTCCTCATAACCTGTGCAATGGCCAGCACATCGCGCTGACAATATTCCATGATTCTGTTTAAATCATTTTCCTGCCAGTAAACCCTTGCAATATCGCTTCCGTCAATATCATTTTTCGGTGATGGAATATTCAGAATTGTAGTCATTAGATCTAAGGAGGTATAGCTTTTATAATCACCAAACTTCCAAAGTTCCATTGTGTCTAAGTGTTTTATCTCCCATGGTTTTTTGCCGGCAAGGTCAAGTGTGTCGGGCAACCTGATTCCGTTAATCACCATTCTTCTGGCAAGATACGGGAAATCAAACTCTTTACCGTTATGGGCGCATAGAAGGCTGTTGGGCTTGTTAAAATGAGATTGCAGCAAAACAGCAAAATCGGTAAGTATCTTCTTCTCATCATGCCCGAAAAAAGATTTAATCCTGAATGTTTCGTTCTTGAAATATCCGGCTGAAATGCAAATGATCTTTCCAAATTCTGCATAAATAGCCGCTTTGTCATAGATTGAAGCAGGATCTTCTTCGTCACTTTTTTTTATTCGCTCAGCTTTTTTATCCCAGTGCTTTTTCATGTTATCAGGCAGCTCCTTATAACTTGAAAACTGAGGTGCTGTTTCCAGGTCGAGGAAGAGGATGTTTGTTATGTTGATTTTGTCGAGCATAATCTTTGGTTTAAGTTTCAATTTCTTGCCACAAAGGCTCAAAGGCACCAAGGCCCACTAAGTTTAAATGTCTGAATATTTACTCTTTGTGAATCTTAGTGTCTTAGCGTCTTAGTGGCATTTTCTTAATTTTTTTATTTTTCGGACCAGACTCAACTTTAAGTATTCTATGCACTTTAGTTCACTTTAAGTACTTATTATTTACTCAATAATTTGTAAATTTGAAAATAATTATTTACGTAAAAATACCACATTTTTTTATTAAACAATTACCTTACATACAGTTAAATTTATTGTTGAGGCGTTTAGGCTACATCCTTTTTTTGTCATTTGTTTTGATTTTAGTATCCTGTTTGAAGGATACCGACAGTGTTAATCCGGTAATTGAGGTTTTGTCACCCTCTCAAAATCAGGTTTTTCAGATCCCGGCCGAGATTCATGTTAAAGCTCAAATTGAAGATGACCTCAATATTGAGTATGTAAAAGTCAGTTTACTTAATGATTCATACAACCCTGTTCTTCCTGACATAATTTTTTATCCTGCAAACAGGTCGTTTTTTCTTGATTTGAAATATCCGGTTGATGATATATTGCTTGAAAACGGAGATTATTTGCTGCAAGTCAAAGCATATGATGGAACCAATACGGTAAATAGTTTTATTAAAATCTATTTGAATGAAGTTCCTAAAACGCTTGAAAAAATTATAGGTATCGTTGCTAACGGAGATCAGGTTCTTGTTAGGTCGATTGATTCCTCGTCCATATCAACTTTAATTGAACTTCCTGATGATTATGCTGCAACGGCATTGAACTCAAAATTTCAGCAATTATATTTTGCAGGCCGGAACATAATAAATCTTCAGGCCTTTGATTTAACAACACAAACAATTAGCTGGGAAGAGGGACCGATGATCCAATTGCCCTTTCATCACCCACGCTGTTTATCCATTGATGATAAGTACCTGTTTGTTTCTTTTCAGAAAGGGATAATCCGGGCCTATGATCATTTGGGGCTCATAAAATTTGATACCCCAATTACCGATGTCGCAGAACCGGCCAGGATACACCGGCACGAGGAGCTTGTGATTGCCGACCTGAAGGAGAGATCCGGCCATCGCCGTTTTATCATGACCTATTATATTGCCAGTGGTGACAGGAAAGACAGCCTGCTTTCAAATGTAGAAGTTGTTGAGTTTATCAGCAAGAATCCGGACTTTGTTTATGTTATTGGAAATCAATCGCCGGGGGGTTATTTGGGAATATATGACGTTTTGAAGAATAAGTTATCAGCGTTGTGTGATTTTCAGGGCGGTATTATTTTTTCTACTACAGTTATTGACGAAGATAATTTTTTAATAGGAAGTGAGAGTGGGGTATACTGGTACAATGGTAGTAACAACAGCCTTGTTCACTGGTTGC
>JAUXII010000324.1 GCA_030621075.1 Lentimicrobiaceae bacterium | reverse complement strand
CTCTGTTGTGTCCCCTGAATATCGCCAGGTCCTCGCAAGCGCAGGTCTACTTCAGCTATTTCAAATCCATCGGTAGTACGAACCATTGTATCTATTCTTTTCTGTGCATCGATTGTCATTTTATCACCGGTCATTAAAATACAATACGACTGATCGGCTCCCCGGCCCACCCTGCCTCTTAGTTGATGAAGCTGCGATAAGCCAAATCGCTCGGCATTTTCAATGATCATAACCGATGCATTTGGTATGTCAACCCCTACTTCTATTACTGTAGTAGCCACCATAATTGCTGTCTCTCCTCTGATAAATCGCTGCATTTCAAAATCCTTATCTGCTGATTTCAACTGTCCATGAACGATACTAACAGCATATTTTGGCAAAGGAAATTCCCTGACAATACTTTCATAGCCATCCATGAGGTCTTTCAGATCAAGTTTTTCAGACTCTTTAATAAGAGGATAGACAATATAAACCTGTCCACCTTTTTCAATCTGTTTTTTTATAAAACCAAGAACCCTTAAGCGGGATGAATCTTTATAATGATATGTTTTAACAGGCTTGCGACCCGGGGGGAGTTCATCGATAACAGAAACATCCAGGTCTCCAAAAAGAGTCATTGCCAGGGTACGGGGAATGGGGGTTGCCGTCATTACCAGGATATGAGGAGGAAGAGTACTTTTTTTCCATAAATTGGCTCTTTGTGCCACACCAAATCTATGTTGCTCGTCGATTACTACCATCCCCAGGTTTTTAAACTGTACTTTTTCCTCAATGAGGGCATGCGTACCGATAAGGATCTTCAGCGAGCCACTTTCAAGTCCATCATGGATCGTTTTACGTTTAGATGCTTTGGTTGATCCTGTCAGCAGTTCAACTGAAATATCCAAACCGGAAAGCATTTGGGAAACCGATTCATGATGCTGGATTGCAAGGATCTCTGTAGGAGCCATCATACAAGCCTGAAAACCATTATCCAAAGCCATGAGCATAGTCATCAGGGCTACGAGTGTTTTACCACTTCCAACGTCACCCTGAAGCAAACGATTCATTTGTTTGCCGGAACCCACATCATATCTTATCTCTTTGATTACCTTTTTTTGAGCTTCTGTCAATTCAAACGATAAATTTTGATGATAAAAATGATTAAAATAGTCGCCAATGAGTGGGAACTTATATCCCTTAACCTCAATGCTCCGTATTATTTTATGTTGTATCAACCGCAGTTGAATAAAAAAAAGTTCTTCGAATTTTAAACGGGTATTAGCTTTTCTCAACATTTCCTTATCCTGTGGGAAATGAATATTAATTAAAGCTTCTTCTCGTGAAATAAAGCCAAAATGACCGATTACATCTTTTGATAAATTTTCCGGGATCCGAAGCCTGGAATCCGAAGTTAGTGTCTTCAACACCTTCGTAAAACCTTTTGAGGTAAATCCTTTTGCTTTCAGTTTTTCAGATGAGCTGTAGTATGGCTGTAGTGTTTCACTAACGGTAAGATTATATTCAGTAGCGATCTCTATTTCAGGGTGCGGGATATTATATTTGCCATTATAATAAGTTGGTTTTCCAAAAACAATGTACTCTACCTCAGCCTTCAGTTTACCTTTCACCCATTGAATTCCCTTAAACCACACCAGCTCTATTTCACCTGTCTCATCACGCAATACAGCTACAAGCCTGCTGCCTCTTCCATGGCCAAGCATTTGAACACTGATGATCTCTCCGCGGAGTTGAACAAATGCCAGGTCGCTATTGATGTCAGAAACTTCATGGAATTTACTTCGGTCAATGTACCGGAAAGGATAATAGCCAATCAAATCGCCGAAAGTCCGGATATCAACCTCCTTTTTAAGGAGGTCAGCTCTTTTAGGGCCAACGCCTTTAAGATAATTAATAGAGGTATCCAGAAATCTGTTTGCCATTTCCAATTAATGAATGATAACTAGTCAGTGCCTTGAGTTTAGAGTGCCTAAATTGACTAAAGTTATGGTTTTTTGCCAAATTTTTACAAAATGGCAAATAATTTACTTGTTTATCATCTGTTTACAAACGGGTTATTATCCAATTTAATGAACTTTAGGCACTCCAAGTACTGATTAGTAATAATGAATGGTATAACAAAAGTAAGATGT